>JAYEMI010000021.1:0-74927 GCA_034718015.1 Campylobacterota bacterium
CACAAAGTTAGCACAGTTTTAGCACAATGATTTTTATGATTTGCAACAAAGCTAGTGTTTAAGGGGTTTAAATTGAAGTGGCTCCGGCACCTGGGATCGAACCAGGGACCAAATGATTAACAGTCATCTACTCTACCGCTGAGCTATGCCGGAACTTGTTTAAAAAGATGTTCTTTTTAAGTGGTGGAATTATAGTGGTTTTATTTTAATTTGTCAATTAAATATAACTTAAATTAATTTATTTTGTAAAAAAGGACATTGTTATTCATAATTTTGTTTACTTTATTTGTTTTTATTAGTATTTTTAACTTTTCTAACGATACATTTGTAAAGAGATTATCAATATCATCTTGCGTTAAAGGTCTTCTTTTTAAAAGTCCTATTATCTCATCTTCTGTGTAGTGTTCTTTTGTTATGTTCTTATCTCTATGTGCTATTGTAACTGGTAGGCTGTTAAACTTATTTGCTATACTTAATAGTGTCTTATAACTAACAGGCTTTACATCATATGCGGGTGGTCTGTCTATTGTACCTATATCAACTCTATCTGGTTTGATTAGTTTTAGAGCATTATATATACCATCTATCTCTATTTCATTGTCATTTAGTGTTTTTACAAACAATGACTCTGTAATAAGCTGTTTTTTATGAAGTTTTCTAAACTCACACATACCTTCAACTATTTTTGAACAATCTATAGAACTATCAACTCTGTCAAGTTTTTGAAAGCATTTTTGACTAATACAATCTAGCGAAAGCTTTACAATATCAATTTTTGATAGTGTTTCTTGAATATTTTTATGATATGTATTTGCACCATTACTTAAAATCAAAGTCTTTGATTTACCTTTTAGTTTATCAACTTCATAAATTAATTGATCTAAATAGGGATATAGGGTTGGTTCACCATTTGCTGTAAATGTTATTACATCTATGTTTTTATGCTTATTTAATGAAACTTTTAGTTCTGAAATAATTTTATCTACTTCTATTATTTCCACTTGTTTTGATATAGTTTTTGCTTTTTCTAGTTCACAGTATAAACAATCAAAGTTACACTGTTTTAGTGAAGGGGAGAGGTCTATTCCAAGACTCATCCCAAATCGTCTTGATGGGATAGGTCCGAATATTATATTGTTCACTATTTTTTACTTACTCTTTGACATTCACTTACAAAATGTTTTGCATTTTCAACAGGTACATCAGGAAGTATTCCATGACCTAGATTAAAAATATGTCTTTTTGTTCCCATAGTTTCTTGGATAGCTTCAACACATCTTGTAGTTTCCTCTTTAGAGTATAATCTACATGGTTCCATATTTCCTTGAAGAACATATCTATCGCCTAGTTTCTCTTTAGCAAGTGCCATTGGAGTTCCCCAATCTACACCAAATACATCAAAGTTTCCATATACCATACCAGAAGATATAAATGCACTTACACCTTTTGGGAACATTATAATAGGAGTATCAGGATATCTTGACTTTAAATAATCAGCAATCTCTACCATATATTGCCATGAAAATTCATTGTATTTTGATGGCTCAATAGCAGCAGCCCATGAATCAAATATTTGTACAACATCAATTCCTGATTTTATCTGTTTTTCCATATAAAGCTTAACTACTTCAGTTACTTTTCTAAGAATCTTGTGTAAAAGTGCTGGATTTTCATACATCATTTTTTTACATAAATTATATGTCTTTGTACCTTGTCCCTCTATCATATATGTAGCAAGTGTCCAAGGAGCTCCTGTAAAACCTATTAGTGCTTTATCATCACCTCTTGCGTCTAGTTGCTCTCTTAAAAGTTCAATTGTTTCATAAACATAAGTTAGTTTACTACTAGCTTCTTTTCCACCAATAAGTCTATCTATATCAGCCTCACATGTTATAGGGTCATTGAATTTTGGTCCAAAACCTTTTATAAACTCTAAGTCCATACCCATCTCATCAGGAATTACAAGAATATCAGAAAATAAAATAGCTGCATCAACTCCTACAATATCAAGTGGTTGAATTGTAACTTCAGCTGCTTTTTTTGGATCATGACAAAGATTTAAAAAGTTTCCAGCTTCTGCTCTAACTGCCATATACTCAGGAAGGTATCTTCCTGCTTGTCTCATCATCCATACTGGTGTGTATGGTGTCTGTAATCCTTTACATGCATCTACAAATATTTTACTGTTCGCCATTTAGTGTCTCCCAGCATTGAATTTTAATTATTATTCCCATTATTTACCTTCTTCTTTTTTTATCTCTTTTTTCTTTCCAACCATACTTAAGAAATATAGTCCAATAGAAACAGCTGTGATAGATACCGCAAAATAAAGCATATCCAAAGCACCGTTGTACTCAGTAAAACCAACTTTTTGAAAAAAACCAACAACTAAAACCATAACGATAACTTTTGATATTTTATCTTTTAATTGATCTAGTGAGTGTATAGCTAGTATTTGGTTATCATTTCCTTCATCATCTTTTGCAGGGTCTATATCTGATATAAATAGTTCATATAGTCCAAATGAGAAAAGCAACATAACAACACCTATAAGATACAAGTCAACTGCACCTATTATTCCCCCAACTATCTCTTGATGAAACTTAGGGGGATGAGCACCTGTAAAATATGTAGTAAAAACATACTTTGCAGTTACTACAACATCAACAGAAGCTACTATAAAAAGTACTACAGCTCCAATTAGACCAAAAATAACAGCAAATATAATTATAAATCTTGATGACCATAAACTATTTTCAAATATTCTTTCAATCATTTTTACATCTCCTTTTCTTGTAAATCTATCCATTTTAATGCAATTCTAACAGAGTTTGTTGCAGCTCCAACTCTTACTTGGTCTGCAACATTAAAAAAATGTAAAATATTGTCTTGATATATATCTTTTCTAAATCTTCCACAAAGTGTTATATCTGTATCTGTTGTCATAATTGGCATTGGATATAAACCTTCGGGTAAGTTATCTACAACTTCTACATTTTCAAAGTTATTTACTACATCTTTTGCTTTTTGAACATCTACTTCTACAGACTCATCAAATGTAACAGTTATAGATTCACTATGTGATCTTAGAACAGGAACCCTTACACAAGTAGCTGCAACAGCAATCTCTTTATGAAGAATTTTTTGTGTTTCATACACCATTTTTTCTTCCTCTTTTGTAAATCCACTCTCCATCGCACGATCCACTTGTGGGATAACATTTAGAGCTATTTGGTGTGCAAATGCATCTTTCTTACTGTCATCTAATTTAAATGCAAAAAAATCTTGCATCTGCATTACAAGCTCTTCCATACCAGCTTTTCCAGCTCCAGAAGTTGCTTGATAAGTTGAAACATCTACTCTTTTTATACCACCATTTTCTATATAAAGATCATCAAGTGGTTTAAGTGCTTGTACCATCTGTATTGTTGAACAGTTCGGATTTGCAATAATTCCTGTTTCTCTCCAAAGCTCAATATCTTCTGGATTTACTTCAGGGACTACAAGTGGAATGTTTGGTTCCATTCTAAAATGGCTTGTATTATCAATAACAACTGCACCACCTTCAACTGCATATTTAGCAAACTTAGCAGATATACTTCCACCTGCACTAAAAAATGCAATATCTACTTCATGTTCTTCAAATACAGTATTAGTTAATTCATATACAGGGTAATCTTTATTTTTAAAAGTTATATTAGTTCCAACACTGTTAGCACTAGCCAATGGCAATAAATTTGCTACAGGAAAATCTAGCTCTTCCATAACTCTAAAAAGTTCTTCACCAACAGCCCCTGTTGCTCCTACAACCGCTACATTGTATTTTATACTCATTATTTATCTTCCTCTTTTTCATTATTTGTTAAATCTAATAGATTTCTCTCTTCTAGATCTATTCCTGCCATATCATCAGCTAATTGTATATCCAACTCATCATCTTTCTCTTTTGGACATTTAGCGATACTTACAACTCTATCATCTTTATCTACATTTACAATAGTTACACCACTTGTATTTCTACCAGCTTTTCTTATTGTGTTCATATCAACTCTTATCATTTTACCTATTGAAGTAAGTGCCATAAGATCTTGACCCTCATCAACAATAACATTTCCAACTACTTTTTTACCTGTTTTTGGACTTAATTTCATAGATATTACACCTGAACCTGCTCTATTTGTAAGTCTATATGCCTCAACTTCTGTTCTTTTACCAACACCTTTTTCACTTACTGTTAAAAGCTCTTGTTGTTCATCTTCTATTACATCTGCATCTACTACAATGTCATCTTCAGATTTAAACTTAATACCTCTTACACCTCTTGTAGTTCTACCTTGATTTCTTGTTTTTTCTATTTCAAATCTAATTACTTGACCAAGTGCAGTAAAAACCATAAGATATTTTGACTCAGGGAATGTAATTTGTGCTGTTACAATCTCATCATTATCATCTAGAACAATTGCTCTTACTCCATTACTTCTTATATTGCTAAATTCACTTAAAGCTGTTCTTTTTACTATACCATTTTTAGTAAAGAAAGCTAAAGATTTTGTTTCGTCAAAATCAATTGTAGGGATAATTGCCATTATCTTTTCATCTTCTTTTAGATTTATAAGATTTACTACAGCTTTACCTTTAGCTGTTCTTCCAGCTTCTGGTATTCTATATACTTTTAACCAATATAGTTGACCTAAATTTGTAACAAACATAAGAGTATCATGGGTATTACTAACAAAGAATTTCTCTATAAAATCATCATCATGAGTAGTAACAGCCACTTTACCTTTACCACCACGTCTTTGCATTTCGTAAGCTTTTATTGGTACTCTTTTTACATATCCATTATGCGTGATTGTAACAACCATTGGTTCATTTGGTATTAAATCTTCTACATCAATATCATCATAACTATCTTCAATAGTAGTTCTTCTTGGTTCGTCGTATTTTTCTTTAGTTTCTATTAGCTCATCTTTAATAATACTATTCAATTTCTCTTCAGATTTTAATATAGACTCTAACTCTGCTATTAGCTCAAGAAGCATTCTTAACTCTTCTTCTAGTTTCTCTCTTGAAAGACCTGTAAGTCTCCCTAATCTCATATCTAAAATCGCTTTTGCTTGTATTTCAGAAAGATCAAATGCAGCACAAAGCTTTTCATTTGCGTCTTGATCCGTACTACTTGCTCTGATGATTTTAACAACTTCATCTATATTATCTAATGCAATTTTTAAACCTTCAAGTATATGTGCTCTTGCTTTTGCTTTTTCTAAATCAAATATTGTTCTTCTAATAATTACTGTTTTTCTGTGATTTAAAAATATATTTAAAATTTGAGGAAGATTGAATATCTTTGGCTCTTTGTTATAAACAGCTAATAAAATAATTCCAAATGTTGTTTGCATTGGTGTTGTTTTGTAAAGATTATTCATCACAATCTCAGCCATTGCATCTTTTTTTAGCTCTATTACAACTCTCATACCTTCTCTGTCAGATTCATCTCTTACTTCTGATACACCTTCAAGTACTTTTTCTTTTGATAAATTTGCTATTTGTTCAACTAATCTAGCTTTATTTACTTGATAAGGAAGTTCATCAAGAACTATAATCTCTTTTTTACCTTTTGTTTCAATGTGATGCTTAGCTCGCATTCTTACTTTTCCACGACCAGTTTTATAAGCATCTGTAAAACCTTGTCTACCAAATATTGTAGCACCTGTTGGAAAATCTGGACCTTGAACAAACTGCATTAACTCTACTGCATCTGATTGAGGATTCTCTATTAGATGGATTAAGGCATTCATTATCTCTGTTGGGTTATGTGGCGGAATTTTTGTCGCCATACCAACTGCAATACCCTCACTACCATTTATTAAAAGTGCAGGTAATCTTGTAGGTAAAACAGATGGTTCTTTACCTGTGTCATCATATGTTGGTACATAGTTTACTGTATCTTTATCAATGTCTCTTAGTAAATCTTCACTTACTTTAGTCATTCTAGCTTCCGTATATCTCATAGCTGCTGCATTGTCACCATCTACAGAACCAAAGTTTCCTTGACCATCTACTAATGGTACTCTCATAGCAAAATTTTGTGCCATTCTTACAAGTGCATCATAAACTGAAGTATCACCATGTGGGTGGTACTTACCTATTACATCTCCTACGATTCTTGCAGATTTTTTATATGGTGTTCTTGAAGTTAAGTTCAGGTCATGCATAGCATAAAGAATTCTTCTATGAACAGGTTTTAAACCATCTCTGGCATCTGGTAGTGCTCGTCCTATTATAACACTCATTGAGTAGTCTAAATATGAAGCTTTTATTGAGTCTTCAATTTTAATATCAACTATATCTTGTGATTCGAAAAGATTTTCCATAAATATTTAGTTACCTTTGTTTAAAATTGCTATATTTTATCTAAAAGTAACTTATAAATTATGTTTGAATGAGTTTAAATCTAGTATTATTATTGATTTGAGGTTTTTAAAAAGTTTTTTTGGTTTAATTGATATAGAGGTAATGCCTACTTGCTATTTGAGTAGTTTTTAAAAAGATAGCTTAACTAGCTATCTTTTTGTATCATAGTATACTATTTTTGTATAACCTCATGAATATATTTTGCAACAGATTTTAATTCAAAATCATTATACTTTTGACTCCATGAGGGCATATCATTTTTATCTGTACCCCAAAATTTACCACCAAACTTTGAATAAAGAAATATTTGTTTTTCATTTAATAAAATTTTTGTTAAATTATATGGGTAGATAAAATTATCTTGTGATTTTGACTCTTCTACATATATACTTTCACCATCACCTTTTATTCCATGGCATAAGCTACAGTTTCGTTTAAAAATTTTCTTTCCAAGAGTAAGAGATAATTCTTTTGTTTCTTTAGAAGTATTTGTTAAACTAGCTCTTGATGAAGCCGTCTCTTTAACAAATTTATTATATACAAAATAAGCTATACTTTTTATCTGGTTATCGTTATAAACATATTTAAAAGCAGGCATTATATCAGCTTTTGAACCCCAAAACATCGATCCATCTTTAATAATGTTCACTATTTGTTTTTCATACAAAACAGTCTTTGTTAAATCTCTTGGTTTTACTACTAAACGCATATTTGTATTTGAAGTTCCATCAACACCATGACAACTAACACATGTTTGAGAATAAAGCTTTTCCCCTTTTTCAAATAATGAGAGATCAAAATCATCAGCATTTAAATGAAAACTTAATAAAAATGTCAATAAAAAATATTTGATATTAATCCTTTTTTCTTAATACTTCATCTACATACTTAGTAACAGATCTTAAAGTAAAGTCATCATACTTTTTCTTCCAACCTGGCATATCATTTTTATCTGTACCCCAATGTTTTCCACCATATTTAACATATAAAAACATCTGCTGCTTTGTAAGTAAAGTTTTTGTTAAATCATATGGAAATATAGAATCAACTGGGCTTTTTGTAGCAATACCATCACCTTTTGCAGTATCTCCATGACAAAACTTACAATTTCTATTGTATATTTTTTTACCACGCTTTAACATTTTTGATTCTTTTTCTTTTGGTACCTCTTCACACTCTTTACAGATATCAGTTATTCTCTCTTTTACATTTGGATTGAATTTTATTGATATGAAGTGAGCTACGGCTCTTAATTGTTTTTCATTGTAAACTGATTTAAAAGAGGGCATAATGTCAGCTTTCGCACCCCAGTAGTGTGCACCATCTTTTGTGATATAATATGTTTGTTCCTCATCCAAAAGAGTTTGTGTTAAGTCTCTTGGCTTTACAACAAGAGCGATATCATTACTTGCCTTACCATCTATTCCATGGCAAGATATACAAGTTTCTTCGTATATCTTTTTTCCAATCTCATATGAGTTTTTATCTATATTTGTTGCATACGAAGATACAACCAAAGTCGAGGATAAGAGTATATTTCTTAAATTAATCATATATTATTTTGCATTAACTTCTAATAGCATATTTGGGTGAATTGCACACTCAATTACAAATTTACCTGCACCTTTTACTGGTACAGTTACATCATTTCCTGGTTTTTGCATACCTATATCAAACTCATTTGCTTCATCATCTGTATATGCATTATGTGCAAATGGATCAGAATTTTTAAATGTAATCGTATCACCAACTGCTACAGTTATAGAGTGTGGTATAAAAGTTTTGCCTAATTGATCTATTACATGGTTTGCAGCCATTAAAGAACTTGCAGCTAAAATTGTACTTATTAATATCTTTTTCATTTTTTACCTTTTTATTTTAATTATTGTGGAAATTTTGTTGGGATTGTTAGTTTCATATTTGGTCCTGTAAGACTTTTTAGGAAAGCTACCACTTTGTTTATCTCTGTATCTGTTAATTTTCTATCAATCATAAATGTAGATTTATTTTTTACATTATTTTCATATCTACCACCAGCTGCACATATAGCTGTAGCTTCTTTTAGTGTTTTTACACTTCCATCATGAAAATATGGAGCAGATTTTCCAATATCTCTTAGTGTTGGTGTTTTCATCACTCCATACCATGAAGCTCTTCTTTTTACTAGATATCTACCTTGTTCTTTACCGTGTAGTTCACCATCATTTAAACCAATATTGTGAAAACTACCATCAGAGTAGTTAAAACCATCATGACAATCTGCACAATGTGCTTTCCCTTTGAATAGTTCAAAACCATCTAAAACATACTGATTTACTGCACTTTTATCACCTTTGATATATCTATCAAATGGAGCATCAGTAGATACAACAGTTCTTTCAAATGAAGCTATAGCTTTTGCTAAATAATCTTCAGTAATTACACCATTGCTTTTTGGGTAAGCTTCTGCAAATAATGTTTTATAACCCTCTATTTTATTTAATTTTGGAATTAAAACTTCTAAAGGCATATTCATCTCAACATCAGCTTCAATAGGACCTAATGCTTGTTGCTCTAAAGTTCTTACTCTACCATCCCAAAATTGTCTATTTTGATATGCTGTATTTAAAACAACAGGTGAATTTCTTGGACCTACTCTACCCTCATGACCTACAGCTTTTGGAGTTGGTTTTAAATCACTCCAACCTGATTTAGGATGATGACAAGTTGCACAAGATATTTTTTCTGAAGATGATAATCTTACATCAAAATACAATAACTTACCTAACTCAATTCGTTCTGGAGTAAGTTTATTATCAGCTGGTTGTGGAACCTCAGTTGGTCTTAACCATTTTTTCATATCTTCTGTTGCAAAAGATGATGTTGTAAAAAGTGAGCTAGCAACTAATAGAGAAGCTAATACTTTAAAGTTTTTCATAATTTTCCTTTTTATTTTATTAAGCAAATTATCAGATAAATTTTATTAAAATAAGGTTAAATAATGTACAAATTTATTATTATAGTTTTTACTTATTTACCTAATACAATGAAGGATATTCATGTCTGTAAGAAATAAATTGATGTTAAGTTTTTTAGTCATAACTGCGCTTGTAGTTATATCAGGAGTAGTTGGTTACACCTCTTTAAATAGTATAAAGTCTAGTATAAATAATATTTCTAACAATGACATACCTCAAAAAACCTTGATCTCCAAAAGTGTACTAGATATAGAAAAAACAATCTCAGATTTGAAATCTTATGCAATGAGCTATAAAAATAACTCTCAGTTAAAAACAAAAATTGATTCTGAAATCAATAAGCTTACTAATGATCTTAAAAAACTATCTTCAAAACTAGACAAAACAAATAGCAAAAATATAAATGCCATTTTAATAAAAATGGATAAGTTTAAGAATATAATAAATGAATTGGTATCAGCACATTCTCAAAAAACTGATCTTTATTTCTATATAGAGGATAGATTGTTTAATGTGGAAACATATTTTTATTATATCACTAATATAGATGATAGTTATTTTAATCAATGGTATAAAAACAATAAAATAAAAAATAAAAGAATTAAAAAATATTTAGTTAAATATGTTGATGCATTAAATAAGAACAATATCAAACAACAGAAAAAATATAGTTCAAAGATAATAAAAACAGCTTCAAGAACTATTGCTATGGTAGAACACTCAGAGAGATTAAATTTTGAAACATTAATGAAACATGCTTTGGATATATCAAGTTCTTTACAAAAAATTGAACAGAATTTAGAGGCAAATTTAGTATCATCACAAAACAATATTGACTCAATAATAGGAACTGCTTCTATTTTCAATATCGTATCTGCATTAATTGCCATAGTTGGTGGTATTGCAATAGCAATATTTACTAGTAAAAATATAGTTGAGTCTCTAAATAGTTTTCAAAATAGTTTATTGGGATTTTTTAGTTTTGTTAATAAAGAGACAAAACATATAGAACTAATAGAGATAAAATCAAATGATGAGTTTGGACAGATGGCGATGCTATTAAATGAAAATATACAAAAAACAAAAAAAGGGTTAGATGAAAACCAAAAATTAATAGATGAAGTTGTTAGTGTAGCTCACAGTATAAATGAAGGTCATTTAGATCAGACAATTAAGTCTAACACTTCAGATGAAACTTTAAATACTCTAAAAACAAATTTCAACTCTATGTTAAGAAGTTTGCAATCACATGTTACTGTTGTTTTGGATACTTTTAAAGAGTTTGAAAACAATAACTTTACAAGACAAAATAAACTTGATTGTGAAGGTGAAGTTATGGATCTTCTTCAAGGTGTCAACTCCTTAGGTAAAGAGATATCTGATATGTTAATAGATAATATGAAAAATGGATTGGTTTTAGAAAAAAGTTCACAAGAGTTAGTTATAAAGGTTGATGATCTTTCTATTTCGTCAAATCAACAAGCAAATGATCTTAAAACAACTGCTTCACAACTTGATAATATAACAACCAATATTAGACAAACAACAACAAATGCGATAGAGATGGCAAACTATGCAGATGAAGTAAAAGTATCTGTAACTAAAGGTCAACAACTAGCATCTCAAACAGCATCATCAATGGAAGAGATAAATGAACAAGTAGTAGCAATAAGTGATGCAATTGGTGTAATCGATCAAATAGCATTTCAAACAAATATTTTATCACTTAATGCAGCAGTTGAAGCTGCAACTGCAGGGGAAGCTGGTAAAGGTTTTGCTGTTGTTGCTCAAGAGGTAAGAAATCTTGCTTCAAGATCTGCTGAAGCTGCTAAAGAGATAAAAGAGTTAGTTGAAAAAGCTACATCAAAAGCAAATCTTGGAAAAACAATAGCTACAGATATGATAGATGGATATACTATACTTAATAATAATATTGGTGAAACAATATCACTAATAGATATGGTTAGTAACTCAAGTAAAGAGCAACAAAATGGTATAGAACTAATAAATAACACAATTAATGAGATAGATAAAAAAACACAAAACAATGCAAATATATCACTCGAAGCAAATAATATAGCAAAAGAAACATCAAAAATATCTCATATGATTGTAACAAATGCACAAAATAAAGAGTTTATAGGAAAAGATAGTGTATAATAATGTATGAATAAAAATAAAATAATATCAATAATAATATTTCTAATATTTGCAGTTTTGTCAATATCTACTTACTATAGTACTCTTAATCAAAAAGAGTATATAGAGATAAAACATCAACAATCATTTGATACTCTACAGCAGATGATTGATGGTAAGATAATATTTTTTAGAAAAATGTTTTATAAAAGAATTAGCAATATGGTTACTTATAATAATAATTTTAAAGAAGCAATTATTAAAAATGATTTAAATCAAATCAAAAAAATGATGGATGACGAATTTAAAGCACTTAAAAACGAGAATAAATACACATCAACACTACACCTAATTTCAAAAGATAATATAACTATCTATAGAGCACATAAACCATCTTTAAGAGGTGATAATCTTACAAACATACGACCTATTGTAAACTCTGTAAACAAAGATAAAAGAGCAAAGTATGGATTTGAAGTTGGTAAAAATGCTGTTAGTTATCGTATTGATATCCCTTTGATATTTAACAATAAGCATTATGGAATTCTTGAATATGGTCTAGATCCTGCACTATTTATAGATGATTTGACTAGTGTATCAGATTATATTGAATCTGCAACTTTAATAAACAGAGATTTATATAAAAAAAGATTTAATACAAAAAGTCAAACTAAAGAGCATATCATTAATCTATCGCCTAAATATATATTTTTTGATGATGGTGATTTCTTCAAAAACATAAAACTAGATGACACTATAATAAATACACATTTTAAACATAATGATAACCACTATAGAACTTTCACATATAATCTACTTACATTTGATGGAGGTAGTATAGGTAAAATTTTAATTGCAATAAATACGAATGCAGATAATAATATATTTTCGAATATTATAAAAACTTCTATTTTCAATCAAGTTGTATTAATATTAATTATTTTTCTTATTGTTTATTATGCTTTTAATTATTATGAAAATAAAATAAAAAAACTACTTGAACATGAAAAGCACAATGAGAGAGTATTACAACAACAATCAAAAATGGCAAGTATGGGTGAGATGATAGGAAATATTGCTCACCAATGGAGACAGCCACTTAGTATTATAAGTACTCAGGCTTCTGGAATAAAAATGCAAAAAGAGTATGGAGTACTTGATGAATCAACTATTATTAAATCTATGGATAGTATAGTAGAGCAAACTATATATATGTCTAATACTATTGATGACTTTAGGGATTTTTTCAAAAGTGATAAAGAGAAAACAAGTTTTAGCTTTAATCAAGCAATTGAACAAAATCTAACCTTAGTCTCATCAAGCTATGAAGGTAACAATATAACTATAGTTAAACACTTTGATAATGATATATACATCTCAGGTTATCAAAGTGAACTAACACAATCTATTTTAAATATATTAAACAATGCCAAAGACCAACTGATAAAAAAAGATCATGAGAATATTAAAATAGTACAAATAGTTACAAAAAATGTAAACAATAATATTATCCTTCAAATAACTGATAACGCTGGAGGAGTTGATGAGAGTATAAAAGATAAAATATTTGAGCCATACTTTACAACTAAACATCAATCTCAAGGTACAGGTATAGGACTATATATGACTCATGAGATTATATCGAAGCATTTCAATGGAAATATTGAGGTTTCTAATGTTGAATTTGAATATGATAATGTAAAGTATCTTGGAGCACAGTTTTCAATAACTATTCCTGCATCTCAAGAGTTAATTAAACTATAAAAAAACACCATTTTTTAAATAGTAAACAGTAACATAAAGAGTACAAATAGAAACATAAAGCGTATTAAAAATAGTTGAGTATTTAAAATAATCATTATTCTGTTTTATATTTATAATCTTACTCATAAAGTTTGCAATCCCAAAAAAAGTGCCTAAAAATAAAAACAAAAATATAAAATAACCAATATAAAAGTAATCACTTTGCATCATACAAAATGGGCAATGATGAGTGGGTAACTCATAAATATATGTACCAAAAAAATAAATAACTGCATAATAAGAGATATATAAAAATATAATATTTAATACACCACTAAAAACTCGAAGCTGCTTATAGTTAAAAAATAATATTAAAATATAGATAGAATAAAAACTAACCAGTAAAAACTGCAAATTCATTGAAAAAGGTAAAGCATTTACTGAACTAGAATCATAAATAGCAGAACAGCAAGTTGCAATTGAAACTGTTGAGATACTACTAAAATACAATATATCCAAAACATACTCAACAATCAAAAAAACAAACAATATAATATATAACCAAAACTTTTTGATTAAAAAATTAAATCTTTTACTTTTAATATCATTTTTATTTACAATTATCCATAATGATGCCAAAAATACAACTATAACTTTTAACACTAGAAGTGGTTCCCCGTAATCATTAGAGCTAATAACACCAGCAGCACACATAGCCCCAGGTACAACAACAGATAATATATCAATAGTATATACAAAATATGGAAGAAGAGATATTTTTATAATTATTGTGAAGAATATGATTAATGTAGCTAAATATGAATACTTTTCTAATAAGTATTGCTTTGTAGTTGTTTTTGAAAAATCCCAACTCTTTAAAATTTTTATTGTATAAAATAAAACTATAAACTGTAACAACAAAAGTATAGTTTCAATAAATAGAAAAACAATAACATTAGAGGATAAAACTATATCACTACTCAAGAGATTATTTTCCCATCTTCTAGTATATACTTTTTATCTACAATATTTAGGTTATCAAATATTGTATCGTGTGTTGAAATAATAATAGTTTTATTTAATAACTTTAACTCTTTTAAGATATCTATAAAAAGTAGGGAGTTTTTTTTATCTAAATTTGCAGTTGGTTCATCGCATAGAACTATATCTGCATCATTTACTAAGGCTCTTGCTATTGCTACTCTTTGTTTCTCTCCACCTGATAAATTTGATACAGTCTCATATCGTTTTGATATTATATTTGCTGTTTTTAGAACTTTATTGATTTTGTTTGAAATCTCAGTTTTAGACAAATTTTGTAAAACTAAACTGGGTATTAAATTTTGCTCAACGCTTAACTGTTCAAAAAGATTAAAGTCTTGAAATACAAAGCCTATATTATCTTGTCTAAACTGTGATATATAGCTATCTGGTAGTTTTGCTATTTGTTCATCTAAAACTTTTATATCGCCACTTGTAGGCTTTGTAAAACTAGCTATTATACTTAAAAGTGTAGACTTACCACTACCACTTACCCCTTTTAATAAAACTAATTGATTTGTTTCTATTATTAAATTTATATCTTTTAATGCTTTAAATTGATTTTTTTTATTTTCATTATAAACTTTATTTAGATTTATTATCTCTATCATCTTAATGCCTCATATGGTTCTATAATTGATATTCTCCACACAGGTATTAAAATAGCTGCAATAATAGGTACAATAAAAAATAAAAAGATCAGACTCAACACCCCTAAGTCAAATGTAGGAACTAAAACTATATTTGATTCAAGATTTTTAAAGCCTATAAAAAGTCCTTTTATAATAGGTGCATTAAATATATACACATAGATATATGCCATATTAATACCAAATAAAAAAGCAGATATAAATATGATCATATTTTCTAAAATTTTAAACTTTATAATAGATCCTATACTCCATCCCAAAGAGCGATATATCCCTACCTCTTTTTTTTCCACACTTGTAATAGTTGTATATCTTTGGTAAATAATAAGTATAAAGGTGATAAGTACTATTGTATACAAAATCATAAAAATAGTTGACTTATAATTAAAAAAATTGGTATAAATTTTTTCTAAATCTTTTTTTTGAATAACCCTAGTATCAAAATGATCAACTTTTATTTTTGTTTTAACTGTATCTTGTTCATCTGTATTTGGTACATTAAAAATAATATCTGTACAATAATCATCATCTATACCCAATATCTTTTTTGCAAGATTTATCTCCATTATAATCATATCAGAGCTTACTATGTTTGTATTGATTGGAAAATAATCATAAAAGTATACTTTTTCAATAGTTCTATTTGGTGGTCTAAAGTTATAATACTCTTCATATTGATAATATTCAAATAGTTTCTTTACACCCTCACCCATTATCATATTTTGTTTTGATAAAAACTTATCAATATCGATATCTTTTATAAGTTTTTTTAAGTTATTTGCTATTTGTTCATCATAAAAATCTACTCCAACTATAGTAAAGTACTCCTCAGTTGGTTCATAATAGTGCAATCCATAAACTCTTTGGTTTACACCACTTATACCATTTATAGATAAAAACTGATCGACTAAACTAGTGTGTGTATCTACTACCTTACCTGCAGAGATTTTCTGAACAACAAAATCAGACTGAAGTGATATAGTTTGTTTTATAATATTAGAGATAGACCCAGTTATAAACAAAAATGTGCTTAATACAAATACTAATAAAATAGTAATAATAAAAACACTGATATGTTTGGATCTATTTTTTATAATCTGTAAAAAAACAAAATCAAAATAAGCCTTATTTATCATAAACAAACCCTAAATAATCTATCTCTTTTAGATCTGTTGCAAGAGTATTTCCATAGTCTTTATACTCTACAAAACGGCTCTCAACAAAAGAGACACCACGAACTATCCCTGGAAGTTTTGTAGTATCTACAAATAGTTGTATATTCTCCTCTTTATTTATATATAAAGTGAAATTATAATGTAATATATTTAGTGTAGTGATTAAAGTAAGAGAGGTGAAAAAAATAATTGTATATCTATTTGTCATATTATTATTTGACTAAAATAAAAAAAGGTTAAGAGAGATCTTAACCTTTTTATAAAATAAAAGCTTTGAATTAAGCTTTTGCTTTATGATCCATAATCATAGCATAAGCTTCATCTTTTAATTTAAGTTTAGCTTTTTTCATTCTTTCTATCTCCATTGGATCGATATGGTCCATACCACCCTCTTCTGCTTTATCAAGCTTATCATGTAAATCATTATGCTCATCAAAAATCTTTTTGAAGTGTGCGTTTGTTGTTTTTAATTCTGTAACTATATCTCTATATTCGTGAAACATTTTATATCCTTTTTGTAAAATTTCTGTATTTTATCTAAAAATTGCTTAAAAATCTATAGAATATAACCCATTAACCAACCAAGAGCAAATCCTATAAGGTGAGAACATCAAGCAATTGGATTGGTTATACAGCTTTAATATTTTTCATAGCCCTCATAATAATAAGATTGCTCTATACCTTTAAAAATTATCTCTCTATCATCTATCTTAGTAGTTAAATTTTGGGATAATAATGTTTTTAATTCTAAGTCGTTAATAGGACTTCTTTCTATAGAAGATAAATAACTTTCTTTATTTACATTCTGCCAATTTACAACTGATTGAAGTTCTTTTTTTAGTATCATATCTAACCATATTCTCATAGTTCTACCATTGCCTTCCATAAATGGATGTGCTATATTCACCTCAACATATTTCTCTATAATTTCATCAAAGCTACTTTGAGGCATCTGCTCTATTTTAGGTAAAATCTCTTTTAAATATAAACTATTTGCAAATCTAAATCCACCTTTTGAGATATTTACTTCCCTTAGTGTTCCTGCAAAATTATAAAGACTGTTAAAAAGATATTTATGTATATCTTGTAAACCTTTTAAAGTACCTACTTCAATATTATCTATAATACCATCTTCAAATAAACGATAAGCATTATTTAAACTATTCTTATCTATTTGGGCAGTAGTCATTTTTATCCTTCATTTCCATTCTTAATCTATAAATTATATCTAAAAGCTATTAAGCATGTACATAAAGTAAATTGCTTTTTTATTCCTCATTTTACTTATGTATGCATTCCTATCAGGGACAATGCCGTTATAACCCCTTAAAATCATTCAGAATAATTTCTAAGAAAAGTTTTTTTATTTGATTTAACTAATAAAAACCCTTATATAATATAGCCTAAAAGCCAACCAAGAGCAAATCCTATAAGGTGTGAATACCAAGCAATTGGAAGCCCTAAAAGTAGTGGTGCAAAAGATATCAGTAGTATCCATACAATTATTCCATTTCTTTGATATCTATCTTTTAGTGCAAACCGTCCAAGCAACACACTAATAGCTCCACTAGCTCCAACTACATTTGCCCAATCTCCTGTAAAATACATATAAGCAAGAGTTCCTATTGAAGTTAAAAGTCCTCCAAATATATATAAAAATAGATATTTTTTAAACCCTATTGCCTCCTCTATCATATTTCCAAATTGATATAAAACAAACATATTCATCAAGATATGAGCAATTCCACCATGAACGAACATAGTTGAGAGTAATTGATAATATAATTCATATTGAAAAAAATATATATTCAAACCAAAAATCAAACTACCATTTTGGATACTATTTTGCACACCAAACATTATTAGATTTAGTGCAATTAAAATATTTGTTGTAGTTAATATATTCTTATTCACTTTTCATCTCCTTTTTCAGACTCTTTTTTCTGATTTAATTTATGGGAAAGTGCTATTTGTTTTGCTCTTAATTCTGAATACTCTTTTTGCTTTTGTAATTGTAGTTCTTTTTGTTTTCTCTCTTTTTGAGCGGGAACTACATAGTTTACATACAAAATAATTGTTATTGAGATAATTATAATAGTAATAAGTGAGAAAAAGTTATTTATTACTACACTTTGTTTTTTTGTAGTTTTATAACTTTTCTCTTGAAGTTCGGCAATATGTTCTATTCTATCCATTTTAAATATCTAAAAATAGGTTTCTTATACCAAACCGTGTTCTAGGACCTCTTCTATTTTAGTAACTGATATAATTTCTATAGCCTCTTTTACTTCATCAGGTATCTCTTTTAGATCTCTTTTGTAGTTTTTTTCAGGGATTAATACTTTTTTCATTTTTGCTTTATATGCAGCTATAAGCTTCTCTTTTAACCCACCAATTGGTAAAACTTTTCCTGTAAGTGTAAGCTCCCCTGTCATTGCTAAATCTGAATGTACTTTTTTATTACTTAAGATTGAAGCTATTGTTAAAGCCATAGCAATACCAGCACTTGGACCATCTTTTGGTGTAGCACCTTCAGGTATATGCATATGAATATCACTTGTTTTAAATGTTGTATTTGGTAGTTTTTTCTTATCTATTAAACCTTTTACAACACTATGTGCAATTTTTGCACTCTCTTTCATAACATCACCCATATTACCTGTGAGCGAAAGATTTCCTTTACCTGTGAATTTAGCAGCTTCTATTTTTAGAACATCACCACCTACACTTGTCCAAGCAAGTCCATTTACAATCCCAACACTATTAGTTTTACTTGCTAAATCTATTTCAAATACAGGATTATCTAAGTATTCCTCTATATTTTTTGTATTTATTGAAACTTTTGATATAGATTCATCATACATAATCTCTTTGGCTACTTTTCTATAAAGTTTACTAAAAACTCTTCTTAAATTTCGCACCCCTGCTTCTCTTGTAAACTTCTCAATTATCAACTCTACAGTTGCTTTGCTTAGGTTTATTTCTGATTTTTTAAGTCCATGTTTTTTTAACTCTTGAGGTATTAAATACTCTGTAGCTATATGGTATTTTTCACTTGGAGTGTAACTACTTATATCTATAAACTCCATTCTATCTCTTAAAGGTGCTGGAATATTACCAATATTATTAGCTGTAGCTATAAAAATTGATGAACTTAAATCAATATCAAAATTAAGATACAAGTCTCTAAATGCGTGATTTTGTTCAGGGTCTAAAATCTCAAGCATAACAGCACTTGGATCACCTCTATGATTTGCTCCTACTTTATCTATCTCATCAAGTACAATAACAGGATTCATTTTTTTAGCAGTTACTAGTCCATGTACAACTCTTCCTGGCATAGATCCTACATAAGTTCTTCTATGACCTCTTAGCTCATTTACATCTTCCATACCACCTAAAGCTATCCTTACAAGTGGTCTTTTAAGTGCTGTTGCTATTGAGTTTGCTAATGATGTCTTACCAACTCCAGGAGGTCCAACAAAACATAAAACAGTACTGTTATCCTTATCAGTCGCTACTTTTCTTCTCTTTAAAAGTTGTTTAACTGCAAAAAACTCTACTATTCTATCTTTTGGTTCTTTTAGTGCATAATGATCTTTATTTAGCTGATCTTCAACATCATTTACTTCAATATTTTCGTTTGATTTTTTACCAAAAGGGATCTCTAGTACTTGCTCTACATATGTTTGTAAAGTTGAAGCATCACCACTATCTGGATGCATTCTACTTAGTTTTTCTATCTGTTTTTTTGTCTCGTTGTATCCCATCTTTGGCATAAAAGGTTTGAGTTTTTTCAATCTCTTTTTAAATGATTCTATCTCTTTATCTCTTGTGTTATCAGTCCCTAACTCTTTTTGGATAGTTCTTAACTGCTCTTTTAAAATATAATCTTTTTGAGTTTTATCGAGTTTTGTATTTACTTTTTTTGTTATCTCATTTTTTAACTTAAATGTTTCAATCTCTTTTTTTATACTATCAATTAAACCCATAAGTCTAACCTCTATATTTGTCTCTTTAAAAAGATTGTATGCATCATCATTTGACATAGCAATTACTGATGAGATTAGATCAGCTATTCTAACTGGGTCACCATTTTCATCTATAGTTTTGATTAAATCTACTGGAAACTTTGCATTTAGCTTTGATAATCTATTTATATTTACTTTTAATATCTCTAAAACAGCTTTTATTTTATCTTTATCATAAGGTAAAGAGGGAAGTATATCAACTATCCCCATAAGTGGTGAACCATTTACTATCTCTTTTATCTCAACTTTTTCCAAACCTTGAAACAACACTTTTATTCTACCATCAGGAAGTGATATTTTTCTCATAATAGAACCTACCACAGCTACATTATAAAACTCACTTGAGGTATTATCTTTTGTATGTGTACTTACAGCTACTGTTATTAGTTTATTGTGTTTTTGTGCATACTCTACAGCGTTTATATTTTGTTCATCATTTATAAAAATAGGTGCTATCATAAAAGGGTATAAAAACATACTCTCTTCTACAAGTATAGGTAACCTATCTGGAAACTCATCATAATCATTTAATTGCATATCATATTATCCTTATTCAAATATCCATCTATACCAAGGTACATTTACCTTTTCTATAGTGTCCAAATTTTTCCAATTTTGTTTTGCTTTTTCTTCATAAAATTCTGAAGCTTTTGGTTTATCAACTCTTGTATATAGTTCAGCAATCTCTTTATCAAATATTGCTTTAGCCATAAGAAGTCTTGCTTTTATTGTTTGTACTAAATATATATATTCTGAATCTTTATATTGTTTAATAAAAGCATCTGTTTGAAATAAAGTTTTTTCTAATAAATCCTGTTCTCTAAATTGATTTTTAAATGCTAAAAAATTTGATTTTATTTTTAAGAACCTTATATAATCAGCATCATCTTTTAGTCCAAATCTTTTTAAATATTCATCAAAGTAGTAATTTGCCATTTGGTACTCTTCATCATCCATATGTGCATTAGCTATAATCATGATAGCACTAGGCAATAAAGGGGAATTTCTGTGTTCTGATTCCAAAGATGTATATGTGTCATCTGCTTGGTCTAATTGATAAGTTGATATTTGTTTTATCATCTTGTTGTACCAGTAAACTGCTGGTTTGTTATATTCATTTTCCTCTTTACTTGAACAGCCTGTAAAGATAGATATCATAAGTGAAGTAATTATTAGTATTGATAAGTTAATTTTCATCAATCTCCTTTATTTAGTTTAAGTTGGAGATTTTATCCAATATATTATTATACTTAGATAAGTATTTTAGATAACTATTTTTTTATGTATTCTATATCATCAAAATTTATTTTTAACTCATCCATCTGTTCTGGTGAAAAATTATTTTTAACAAACTCTTCATATAGCTTATCTTGAAAAAATACTTTGACTACATCTTTGTCCAAAAATCCATCTTTTACCATAGATACAAGTATATTTGCTATTTGATTAAGTGTATTTGGACCCCTATATGGTCTATCGTGAGAACTTAATGCTTCAAAAATGTCAGCAACTGCTAATATCTTATCCTCAACATCCATTTGTAGATTTAAGATATCTTTATGTGCATAACCTTTCCCATTTGGAGTTTTATGATGAGAACCTGCTATTTTTGCAACATTTTTATATTTTTTTGGAAATGGCAACTCTTTTAACATATTGTAGCTTACTACTACATGGTTATTTATCTTTTCTCTCTCCTCTTGTGTTAATGTACCTTTTTGTATAGATAAGTTGTAAAATTCATCATCTGTAAATATAGATTCTTTTTTATCTTCTACTGTTAAAAAAAGATTATGATTTATATCATCTAATTTTTTACTACACTCAGTACTCATTGGTTTTATACCTTTATTTATAAGCTCAATAAACTCTATTTGCTCTTTTAATAATAATATCTGCTTCTCTTTTTCATCTAAAGAGATATTATTTTTATAAAACTCTATCTCTACATCTCTTTTTATAATCTCAAATTTTAATTTTATAGATTCAATTCTATCATGGATAGTTTCTAGTTTTGTTGCTTTATCTATTATATATTCAGGTGTTGTGATTTTTCCAATATCGTGTAGCCATGCAGCAAATTTAAGCTCTTCTAGTTGATCAGAGTTATATTTTACATCTTTAAATATATCCTCATTTTTATCAATACCTTTTGCGATTGTTTTAGCTAAAAGTGCTACATTATCAACATGTTTTGCTGTGTATTCTGACTTTTCATTTAAAGCTGATCCAATTGATTTTACTAGTGAATTTAAAAGATTATTAAGATCTTCTACTAATCTATTGTTGCTTAACACCATACTAGCATGTGCTGCCATTGATACGATAATATCTTCATCATCTTTTATAAAGTTAACTACATTTTTATTAAAATCTAATTTATTTATAAGTTGTATTGCACCAATTAACTCATTATCTTTTGTTTTTAAAGGTACTACTAGCATAGAGGTTGTTTTGTAATTATGTGTTTTATCAAAACTCAAAGCACCATCAAAATTGAAGCTAGAGCTATGGTATATATCTCTTATATTGATAAGTCTATCCTCCATAGCACTTACAACTGAAATATTTTTATTATTTGGTAAATTATCATCGATATACAAAGGTAAAGATTTAAAATTAAGATTTTCACTGCTATCTTTATTGTATTGTACATTTAAAGTATCATTTATAACAATTACAAACTCTAAACACTCTTTATTTTCATTGTACAAATAGAGTGTTCCACCATCTGCATTTGTAAGTTCTTTTGCACTTTCTAAAATTATCTTTAGTGTTTGAGTATATTGTTTTTCGATTGCAATTTTATAGCTTATATTTATAAGTTTTTTATTTAATTCAATTATATTTATGGTTTGTTTTATTGTGTTATAATTATCAACTATCTCATCTACAACTTTTTTTATTAATACTATTAATTTATCAATATTTATAGGCTTTACAATATAACCTTTTACATCTTCATCTAATGCACTTTGATAATACTCGGCTTCTTGATGGGCGGTTGTAAAAATAATAGGTATTTTATTGTTGATTTTTCTAATTTTCTCTACCATCTCTATACCTGAAAGTTTTGGCATTCTAATATCAGAGATTATTAAATCAAGATGATTCTCATTATACTTTAAAAAACCCTCTTCTCCATTTTTTGCATAAATTATATTGTCAAAAAACTTTTTTAATATATTAATTGTTTTAGATGCAATCTCCTCATCATCTTCAACATACAAAAGAGTTAGTTTTTTTGTCTCTTTGATAAGTTCTAATAACTCCTCTTTTTTCATCTCTTCCTCTTTTAGATTTTATTTTGTCTTATATTTAATACTTGATAATGGTATTGTAATTTCAAATAATGCACCATTGTATTTTGTGTTTTCATAAGTATAAGATTCATTTCTAACTTCAAGTTTACCTTTTAGATGTTCTTGTATTATTTGTTGTGTCATATAAAGCCCTATTCCTGTACCATCTTTATTCTTTTTTGTTGTGAAATGTGAATCAAATATTTTTCCAATAATATCCTCTTTAATACCACCTGCATTATCTTTTATTTTTATAACTATACGGTTTTCATCTTTCTTAATTTCTAAAAATATTAATCTTTGCTGATTTTCAATCTCCTCTAAAGCATCTTTTGCGTTGTTTAAAATATTCATAAAAACTTGAACAAACTCATTTACCATACCATAAATCTCTACATCATCTATGTTTTCAATAGTTTCAATCTCTCTATTTTTAAACTTTGAACTTAAAAGATCTCTTGCTCTTTTATATGCTTCACTTACTTTAAACATCTCATTAGGTTTATCTGCTTTAAAAAAGTCCCTAAAATCATCAATAGTAGTAGATAGATGCATCGCTGCATTAATTATACTTGCAACAGCAACTTCAAACTCTTCATCACTTAAAAGACCATACTCTTTTTGCATCTTTATTCCACTTGCTGCAGTTGTTATTACTGATAGTGGCTGTCTCCATTGGTGTGCTATTGATTCTAGCATCTCTCCCATACTTGCCATCTTTGATTGCTCTAGTAGCATTTTTTGATTGATTTTATTTTTTTCAACTTCCTCTTTTACTCTATTCTCTAGTAACGATTCATACTCAATTAGTCTTTTGTGTTCGCTTATCCTTAAAGATATTTTATACAATACTTCAGACAACTGTTCGTTGCTCATAGGTTTAATCACATAACCACCAACACCTATTTGTATAGATTTTGTGAAATACTCTGTAGAGGTATATGCAGATAAAATTATTATCTCTTGGTTATTGTCAAGCTCTTTTATAGCAGCAGACATCTTTAGTCCATCCATTTTTGGCATCTCTATATCTGTAACAACGATATCAAACTTCTCATCTTTGTCTAAATTTTTTTTATAAATATCTAGCCCTTCTAAGCCATCTGAAGCACAAACTACAGTTTTAAATATTTTACTTAAGTATACAGATACACTCTCTTGTAGCGATAGTTCATCCTCTACATATAAAACTGTTAAATTTGATGCTAGTTTTTTAAGCTCTTTTATATTCAACATATTCAATTCCCCTTTTTTTGTGTTTCATCACTAATACTTGTATTAAGTTCAAGATCAAAACAAACTCCATTTTCTTTATTGCAAACATCTAGTTTTCCAGCTAAATGTTTCTCCACAATTGTTTTTGAGATATATAGACCTAGTCCTGTACCATTTTTTTCATTTTTAGTTGTAAAGTATGGATTAAAAATATTTTCAATTATCTCTTTATCTATCCCACCTGCATTATCACATATTTTTATACTTATTATTTTATTAGAATCTTCTGTTTCTATTATTATCTCTGGATTTTTTATACTATTTTCCAATAAAGCCTCTTTTGCATTTTTAATGATATTTATAAACACCTGCATCAACTCTCTTGAGAAAGTTTCGAGTTTGATTTTACTATTACAATTTAGTGTTAATTTTATATTGTTATTAAATAAAGACTTTCCTATAACTTTTAAAGCATCAGTAAGTACCTCTTCTATAGTTACTATTTCACTACCTTTCATTGGTTTAAAAAAATCTTTAAAATCATCAATTGTTTTTGACAACTCTTGTGTTTGTTGAGATATCTCCATCGCATAATCTTTCAAAGAATCATTATCAACCATCTCAAGCTCCACATCAGCCATTATATTGTTTGCACCCATTGATATTACACTTAAAGGTTGTCTCCACTGGTGAGCAATCATAGATATCATCTCACCCATTGCAGCATGTCTTGATTGAGCTATCATTAGCTCCTCTTGTTTTTTAACCTTCGCACCTATCTCTTTTTGTTTTGTTATGTCTGTGTGAAAACCAACCATTCTAATAGCTTTTCCCTCATCATTAAATACAACTTTACCACGATTTAATATCCATACCCAATGACCATCTTTGTGTTTTAATCTATGTATATTTTCATATTTCTCTTTTTGTTTTGTTATAGCTTTATCTATATCTTTGCTGGCTTGCTCTAAATCATCTGGATGTAATAACTCTAGCCATGTAAAAAAAGAGTTTTCTATTTCATATTCACTATACCCAAGCATCTCTTTCCATCTTGGTGAAAAATATGTTTTATTTGTTGATATATCCAAATCCCACAACCCATCACTTGTACCATTAATTGCTAGTTCGTATCTCTCTTTTATTAGTTCAATCTCAGTTATATCAGAAAAGGTAGCTACACATCTAATTTTGTCATCAAAATCCAACTCAGATGATGTCACATGAAAAATATACTCTTTTTCATCTTTTTTCATTATAGCTTTATGAATAATATCTGGATTTTTTACTATATACTCAACCCAATATAAGCCATTATTATCCTTTTGTAAAAAACCGTCTCTTTTTACAAATAGATCACATATACTACTATACTCTTTTCTAAACTCTTTAACACTATCAAATCCACTAAACTCAAAAAATCTTCTATTTGCACTAAATAACTCTTTACCTAAAGAGGTAACAATAATATTTGAAGAGTTATCCTCAACTGATTTTCTATAGGCTTCATCAAATTTTATTGTATTTATAGTATTGTTATAAAAATCATCAACTTCATTTTTAAACCTATTTAGAAAAAACCTAAGAACAAAATAGATAATAAAAGCAAAAATAGAAATAGTAAACAATATAAAAAACCTAGTATTTTCTCTAAGTTCTAACATTTTTGTAATATCTTGAATAAAGATATATTTTGCATACTCTTTGTTATCAAACCCTTTAACGCTATGAGTATGAATCATATATCTTTTGTCTGCTTTTTTAACTACTGTTGCATCTTCAAAGTTATAATTTTTTGGCAATTCTTTTAAAATATTTAAATTATTTTTAATAAGAGGTGTTTGTAATATATATTTACCTATATTAAAATCTTGATTATTTGAATATAGGTTTAAGTTGTCATTATTTACAAATAAAGCACCATCTTCATCTATAATCTCACCTATCCGAGCTATAAAATAGTTTGGGTCTATTCCTATCCCAACTGAAGCTATAAACTTTCCATTATCAAAAATAGGCATCATCACTCTAAATGATGTAGTATGAATTCCAGTTTCATAACCATATATTAGTTTATGGTTTTTCATAATATCTCTTACCATTAATCTCTTAGAAGCTATATCATCACCATACTCATCTTTTTTATGAACCCTTAAAAAACTTTTTCCATCACTATTTATGATATGTAATGTTTTAAAATACTCATTCTCTTGTTGTAGAAGATCAAACTTTGACTTTAGTATTTTGTATAAAGATTCTCTATCTTGATTTATTATATATTCAATTATGTTATCTGTATTTACAACTCTTTTTAATATAAATTGATAACTTTGTTGACTATGTTGTATTGTATAATTTATTGAATTATGAATAGACTTATTAATATTTTTATTTTGAGAATTAATATTATTATTTTGAGAATTAAGTATAATCAATAATACGATTGTTAATAATGCTACAAATATTATAGAAATTATTTTTAAAATATTTGATTTTAAACTATTTATATCTATTTTTTCTTTCATTGTAACCCTTTGAATTATTAATTTTTATTTTAATTCCTTAAAATGACCAGCTAAGACCAATACTTAGATTACTCATATTATAGTTCTCTTTTGACTCATCACCATCCATACTATAATAGATATAGTTTAACATCAAAGCGTTAGGGACACTGTTAAAAGGTTGTTCATTTAATTTTATTGAACCACCTAATCCAACTCCAACTCCAACATCATTATCTATTGTTTCATTTGTATTACCAAAGTCATAACTTAAATATGATAAAAGTCCATATAAACTAAAACTTTGTTTTCTATCTGAAATACCAATTTTTGCATCTATACTGTATCCACTACCGATATTTTTTTCATCACACTCTACACATGAATTGTTTATAACACGAGCTCTACACCCTATCATAAGATTATTGTTTATTATACCTGTATCTATAAGAACACTACTCATTGATGTATTTACAGCCTCTTGATTTTCACTACTAAAGTTTAAGCCCCCTACTTCAGAAGCGATATTTACATAAACTCTTTGACTAGCATCCATCATTAAAATACAACTTGCTAATAATATTAATTTTTTCATTGTTTATCCTTTTTAGTGATCACTAGAGTGAATCATATCATCTATTTTAGTATATATCTCGTTTGCTTGGTCATTTGGAAGTTTATTTTCATCTATAGCTTGTACAATATTTTCTAACTCTACTAAAAAAGACTCCATATCTTTTATCGTCTCTATATCGTCTTTGTTTGCTTTATTTTGCTTTAAAAGCTCGTGTAGTTCGCTTAAGTAATCTTCTGATTCTGGTATCATCTCAGAGATGATTAACTCTTTTAATTTATTTTGTATATTATCCATATAGCTATTATAGAAAAAAGTAGTTGAAACTAACTTTATTCTATAATAATTTTATAATGTTGAGATTTTAGAAGCTTGCCCATTCATCATCAGATGTATTAGATATGATTGGCTTTATTTGTTTATTTTGTTGTGGCGAAACTTTTTTTATAGTTGCTTTTGGAGTGTTTAATTGAGTTGTTTCTTTTTGTTTTATACCTGCACTCTTTAGTGAATGTTCTTTTTTCATATTTTCATATGTTATTTTATCTTTACCTATAAAATTCTTTTCATCAACATTTTTCACCCCTACTTTTGCAATAGTATCTGTTTGATGAGCTTCATCATAAACCAATGTAGCAATTGAAGCATTTTGTTGTGTTTGCTGATCTAGAGCATTAACAGCAGAGTTAATTTGTTCAATTCCTGATTGTTGCTCTTTAGATGCTGATTCTACCTCTTTTATTAGGTCTATTGTTTTTTCTATTCTATCATTTAGGTGTGTGTATCCATCTATCATCTCATCAGAGATTTTCTTACCACTATTTGCTTTTGTAGTTGCATTTTGTACAAGTGTTTTTATCTCATTTGCAGCTTCAGCACTTCTACTTGCAAGGTTTCTTACCTCTTGCGCAACAACTGCAAACCCTTTTCCAGCTTCACCTGCAGTTGCAGCTTCAACTGCAGCATTTAAAGATAAAATATTTGTTTGGAATGCGATTTGATCAATTACTGTAATAGCTTCACTTATTGCTGTTACTTCATTGTTTATCTCATCCATAGCTGTTGTTGTTTGATTTGCAAGGTTTTGACCTTTTGCTGTTGAGCTTGTAACTTCATTTGCGTATGAAGCCATCTGTACAATATTGTTTGTATTGTTAGAGATGTTACTTGTAATTTGTTCTAAAGAAGCTGCTGTTTCCTCTAGAGCTACTGCTGCACTATTTGAGTTTTCATTTAATGTATCAACATTTTCAAGTAATATATCACTACTTATATCTAAAGTAATACTATTTTTCTTATTTTCTATTAACATACTTGTAATTGAATCACCTAAAGAGTTAACACCATTTGCTAGTCTTAAAAGATGCTCTTTTACACTATTTGTATCAACTTTATTTGTATAGTTATAGTGTGAATATTGCTCAAGTACATTTAATACATTGTTGATATTTGTTTCTATATTTGAACTCATTTGATTTAAAAGTCTTGTAAGCTCTTGAAGTGCTGGATTTGAACTATTTACATTTACCCTTTGAGATAGATTACCTTTTTCAAACTCTGCTAAAGTTGCAATTGTATTATTTATAACATCTCTGTCATCCTCTACACTTTTTTTAGCTTTTAAGATATTTTCATTTACAACTTTTGACATAACTGCTATCTCATCACTACCCTCTATATTTACAAGGGCAACATCTGATGATTCTCTATTTAGGTACCTAAAAAATCCTAACAATCCCTCTTCAAAAACCATAATTGGTTTTACTATATATTTTGTAGTAATAATAGAAACCAAAATAGTAGAAATAATAGCTATTATTAAAGCTATAACAACAATAGTAACTATTATAGAGTTTATTTGTTCATCTGCATTTGATTTCATTTTTGAAACTTTTGCCTCGATATCATCTACATAAGCTCCCGTTCCTATTATCCATCCCCACTGTTTAAACTCTTTTACATAAGAAAATTTAGGTTGTGGTTTATCAAATCCTGGCTTTGCCCATGAGTATTTCACAAGTCCCTCTCCACCATTTGTAGCACAAACTTTTACCATATCATTAAATAGATACACCCCATTTGTGTCTTTTAAACTTGAGAGATCTTTTCCATCTAAACTTGGTTTTATAGGATGCATTATCATATTTGGATGAGTGTCATTGATCCAAAAGTACCCATCTTTACCAAATCTCATTTGACCTACTGCACTTAGAGCTTCTTGTTGCAACTCTTTTGTAACATCAGCAACATATTCGCCTGTTCCAATTACCCAATTAAACTGTTTGAAAAGTTTAACATAAGATATTTTAGGTTGTGGTTTTTCAAATCCTGGTTTTGGCCATACATAATCAACTAAACCACTTCCAGATCTCTTAGCAACATTTACAAACTCTGTAAATATTTTTTTACCATTTTTATCTTTAAAGTTAGAAAGGTTTTTTCCATTTAATGATGGTTTTATTGGATGATCAATAATAACTGCATCTAAGTCATTTATCCAAAAATATCCACTTTTTCCATATCTTGAAGAGCTAACTATCTCTTTTATTCTCATTTTTAATCTATTTTGAGAAATTTTTCCATTATATTTTGCATACTCTTTTTCAATAATAGAAAATATAAAATTGGTTTGTTCTTGTAGCTTATCAATAACTTCAGCTTCAATTCTCTCTTGACTTGATCTTTCATAATATGTATCTACAGTTTTTATAGCCATTGATACATAGTTTTTAAGCTCATCCTCTTTTGTTTTGTAAGCCTCTTTTTTGTAGTTCTCTACATTTTTATTTGTAAGATTATTTATACTTACAATTGACTGCATAGAGATGATTACCGATATAAGTAAAATAGTACTTATAACAATGGTTAACACCTTCCCTTTTACGGATAAATTCTTCAATTTTTTCCCTTTTGTTTATGATTTGCATAATTATATTATATTAATAATAAAAATTCATAACAAATAAAGTTACAATTATATTACATTATTATATTTTGATTTAAAGTAACAAAAGAAGCAAAATTGGAAGGAGTAAAAGGTCTGCAATTATTGCCATAAACATTGCAAGCATAGTTAAAAGTCCAAAATATATAGTTGGAATAAAACTAGATAATACAAGTATAGAAAACCCTATCATAATAATAGTAGATGTGTAAAACATAGCTGTACCTATACTTTTATGTGTATTAAACATAGCATCTTTTTTATTTTGTGATATTTTCAACTCCTCTTTAAACCTATGAATATAGTGTATTGTATCATCAACTGCAATTCCTATACTAATAGCAGCAATTGTAATAGTCATCATATCTAAAGGTATATCCATCCAACCCATAAATCCAAAAATAACCCCAACTGGAATAGTGTTTGCTACCATAGCTATTAAAGCAATTTTCAAGCTTTTAAATAGAATAAAAAACATAACAAACAAAATAAATACAACAACACCTATTGTTTTTATTTGGGAATCAAATAAAGACTGAAGCATATTGTTATATATTACAAGTAAATTTGATATTTTATACTCTTCATACTTTGGATTAATTATAGTTTTAAGATCTTTATCTATCTTTTTTAGTAGCTCATCTCTTTTTAAATTAGCCATTGAGTCTTTTACCCTTGTACTTATTCTAACCATATTATTTTCTACATCAACATAAGGTGTAAGTAAAATTCTTTTATACTCTAAGGGCAACTCTTTATATAATAAAGCTAAAGATAAACTATCTAACTCTTGACCATCATTTAGTGACTTTCCTACTTCTGTTATAGTTGCTAAAGATAAAACTTTTCCAATAGGCTCTAATGAATCCATATAGTTATGAACTTTTTTTATCCTTTGCATCTTTGCCTGGGTAAACCAATACTGATTTTTATCTTGTTCGGTTTCTTCAAATTCATCTTCAAAACTATCTAAAAAGTCATCTTCAACACTGTCTTGATTTATCTCTATATTTTGTATCTCATCACTGTTTTCTTTAAAAGTAAGAACTATATCAAGTAGTGTAGTTCCACCTAGTTTTTGATCTATTAGTTTCATCCCTTGGTATATTTGTGTATCTTGCTTGAAATAATCTATAAAACTATTTTCAACTCTTAGTTTATAAGCTCCTGTAATTGAAAATATCACAACTACTAAAGTACCAAACAGTATTGTTTTTTTATAGTTATAAGCTATGTTTGCCACATGTAAAGTAAATGGTTTTTTATCTATATGGTAGTGTGGAATTATACTTTTATCTAAAAATATCAGAACAATAGGAAATAGTATAAAAGTAGTTATAAGTGAAACAACTATCCCTATACTCATCATCCAACCAAAAGTAATAATAGGCAAAATACCACTAAAAACCAAAGAACTAAATCCAGCTATTGTTGTAACTACAACAAAAAATGATGGTTTTATCATACTTGAAACTGTGTGAAATACCAACTTTTTTTGACTAAAATTTGGATTTTTACTATTTAGTTCTTTATATTTTACTATTAAATGTACAATAAGTGACATATTCATAATAAGCTGTAAAGATACAAAATTTGAAGATATTACAGTTATCTCCCAACTAAAAAGTCCCAAAAACCCACTTGTGATAACTATAGAAAAACTACAGATAAAAAGTGGTATAACAATCCATTTTATCTCTTTAAACAATATATATAATGTTATAACCAACAATGCTAAAATAACCACTCCAAAAGTACTAAGGTCACTTTTTACAAACTCTACCATATCATCAGCAACCATATTAGCTCCACCAAGATGAAGCTTGATACCACTATTTTGTTCTTCATATTTTTTTAAAATAGCTCTTATATTTGTTATATAGTTGTGTGTTTTTACCCTTAAGATATCTCTATATTGTTTTAATTCACTTGAAGCCTCTTGAAACTTATCTAGCTCCTCTTTTGATAAATCTTTAGTTTTTTTAATATCAATAAATTTATCTCTTTTATTTATAAGATCAAAATATTTATTATCTCTTTTTAGATTTACAAGAATTGATGTTGTTTTGAAATCATCACTTACTAAGTTCTCTTTATAAATTGGACTATTTAAAAACTCTTTTTTTGCTAATGTTTTATCAATATTTACTGTTTGTAGTGTTGGGATATTTTCTATTAACTCTTCTAGAGGTTTTGGTGGGGATTGAAGAAGTGGTACATTTGTTATAGATGTTATAGATTCTACAACATCTAAAGTTTTAATATCATTTGATAGATTATTAATAATTTCTAAGTTTGCATTACTTAATAAATCATTTTTAACACTATATGTCACTACTAAAAAATCAGGTGCAGAAAATCTTTTCCCTATTTGTCTTGTAAACTCTAAGTCTTTATCACCCTCAAGAAGTAAAGTTTCAGCACTAGCATCAATCTCAAGTTTTAAAGTGTATGTAAACATAACGGCCATAAAAATAGCTAATAATGTAAAAAATATTTTAGGAAATTTTAATAAGTAATCGTGAAATATTTTATCAATCATCAAACAAAACTACATTTTTTCCATAAGTTCTTCAATTTTATGTGTTTTTAAAAACTCTCTAAATTGTGCCTTATCTGTTTTAAGTATACTTACTCCTAAAATCTCTACATCATAAATAAGCCATCTATTTTTATCTAGCATCAATTTTCTAGGCTTATGAAACTTGTATACTATCTCTAACTTATTAGTTTTACTTACAAGATTTGTCACTAATGCTATTCTTGATTTTTTAGGCTGTTCTATTTTAGTAACTTCAACTTTTTCATCACTGTATGCATCTATTTTAGATGAGTATGATTTTTTCATCCTTTTTACATAAAGCGATATAAACTTATCTCCAGTCTCTTTTGAGAGTGTTCTCCAAACTTTTCCAAGACTAAGTTTTGCCATAAGCTCAAAGTCAAACATTGGTGTTAAAACCTGAACTATCTTATCATTTCGAGTATCTTTTGATAATTGTTTATTTTCAACTATTAATACTACATCATCAATTTTTGATAAAAAATCTCTCTTTAAAATCTCTTGTTCACTTGCCATCATACTTTGAGTTATTAATACTAAAGCAAATATAAATGTAATTAATCTTTTCATGAATTTCCTTCTTATTATATAGCTGTATTCTTGCCAATATTTAGTAAAAAATCACTTAAAACTAATTTTTTTATCAAAAATAAAGAATAAATTTAAAAAATTAATTGTTTTAAAATATTAATTTTGATAAAATTAGTTTTATGAAAGATAGAAACGACATTCTATTTTCTATCATCCCATGAATTTGGGACACAACAAAACAAGGTATTACAATGGCAGATTTAGTTAACGGAACAGTTAAATGGTTTAACAGCGAAAAAGGTTATGGATTTATAGAGCAAGAAAATGGTGGAAAAGATGTATTCGTACATTTTAGAAATGTAAACAAGTCAGGATACGAAAGAGTATCTTTAGATGACGGTCAAAAAGTTACTTTTGTAGTAACTGAAGGTGAAAAAGGTCCACAAGCTGAGAACGTAACTGCCGTATAATTTGGTCTTTGATAGTGTGAGTTTTACTCACCTGTCAAACTTTTCTTAAACTCTTTAAAACAACAAAACAATCACAAAAAATTAATTTTTTCAAAATACTCTTTATAAAATGGTAATGTTACCTCTTTAAAACTATTTTTATCTTTATATAAATTTATATACCAATCAAAATCAATACCGTAAGACTCTAAAGCTCTAATTGAAAGCATAGTGTCATTTATACTGCCAAGATTACTGGGACCAATAAGTATTGTTTTACAATCAAACTCTTTAATCAAATCTATCATAAAATAATCTTTTAAAATAGGAACCATTAATCCCCCAGCACCCTCTACAACTAAAATGTCACAAAAATTAAAAAGATAATCAGCTTTCTTTTTTATAGTATCTATCTCTATATTTTTATCACCTTTTGCAACAAATGGAGCTGCAGGTAGTTTAAATTGATATGGCACTACATCATCTATTGTTAGATTAAAATCTCTATTTAACTCTTTTGCCACTTTTAAAAGTTTTGCTCCATCAAGTGGGATTTTATCAACTCCTGTTTCTATTGGTTTGAAATACCCAACCCTTTTCCCATCTTTTGCAAATTTTCTTAAAAATAGTTCAGAAGCATAACTTTTTCCTACATCTGTATTTGTTGCAGTTATAAAATATATCTCTTTTTTCATCTGATTATTTATAACTTAGCTAATTTTTGGATTATTTGTTTTGCTTCAGATTCACTAAAAAATATATTTCTTGAAAACTCACTACTGCATTTTTGCAAATATAATTTTTTTTGTTCTATTTGTTTACTTTGATTATTCTCATACTTTGTAAGTATATCTTTTAAATCATCTTCATACTTTTGTATAATCTCCTCTTTTTTTAAAGCAGTATTTTTAGTAGGTGTGGAATCACCTTGTTGAATAACTAAAAATATAACACCAATAATCAAAAAGATAACTACAACAATAAAAATATCCATTTTAAAACTCCATTCTTACTTGAGTCGTTCCTGTTGTACAAAACTCTTCATCTATTTGTTTTGCTAACTCTTTAAAATCAACACCTTGCACACTTTGTAGTGAATCAGCTATTTGTTTTTTACCATTTACTAGCTCTTTTGATTTAATACCATGTGATATTGAAAGTGATGCTTCTATAAATGCTGATAATTTATCACACTGTTTTAAAGCTTTACCATCAATAGTATTATATCTATCAAGATTATATTTACTTAAATCATCTACTACTTTTATCTTATCATCTTCAATAATCTTATTTTCAAATTCATCTTTTATATTATGATCATCAAGACCTAAAATATAAGCAAACTCTTTTTTCATACTATCAGGTACATAAGGCATAATCTTATCTTCGATTTGACTAACCTCAAATTGTGCAATAATATCAGCTAAGTCATCAACACTATATTTTACAGGACTTATTATATCTCTTGTTAATGCTTCAGGTAGATCATGAAAAAGTGCAACAAAAAAGTTGTTTTGTATTCTTTTGTCACAAGCATTTATCTTTAATGAGTAAAAATACCCAAAAATAGCAACAGTTAGCATATGTCCTAATACTGATGTTTCAGGTATTCTTGGTGTTTGAGCCCATCTTTTTTGAAATCTAAGTCTTCCACTAAGGTCTATTATCTTTGCTAACTTTTTATTTAAAGCGATTTTTCTAACCCCAATTAACTCATAGTAATCTTCAATCTCCTCCTCAACCTCTTTTTTTACTTCATCAATGTCATTTAAAAATGCACTTGTTTGATAAACTATTCCAAACTCCCATTTAGTTGATAGATATGATGCAGCTTTTAGTACAAATCTCTCTTTTTTGTACATATTTTCATCATTTAAATAGTCTTGAAATTTTTGGAAAAAAAGTCCATTTTCAATATCTCTTAAAGATGGTTCAAGTTTACTTACAACCCACTCATTTATCTCTTTACCTTTTTGCTGTAAAGCTTTTCTAAAAACATCTGGTCTTATATCTGTAACAACAACTCGTCTTAGAAATTCAAAAATACCCGCTTCTATTAAATGGGTGTAGTTTATATCTGTTTCAAGTTTTGCTATAAAATAAGCTATTATAAATTTGTGTGCTTGTTTATCAAGCTCTACTAAATCAACCATTCTAGGATAATCATTCCATCTTTGAATTGAAGCTGAGCTAAATATATGGTCTATTATTTTTGGATTTATCATTTTATTTTTTCTTCAATATCTTCATCTGTAATATCTTTTTTAGGTGCATCGCCTCTTCCAATTAGATATTTACCCAACATCATAGCAGCAACTACGCTTAAAACTACAACATATACAACCCAATCTTCAGGTGGTGGTGTTCTTGTCATTTAGTTATCCTTTTTACTCTTTTGTATTGTATCTAAGCTTTAATGATGATATATTAAAATAATTACAAAATCATATATTTATATAAAAAATAATACAATCAACCAATGATAATACTAGATTTTGAAACAAATAGTTCTAATGAACACGATGTAATAGAGGTTGCTGCAGTTGTAGTTGAATTAATAAATAATGAATATATAATTAAAGATAAATTTCACAGATATTATCTATCAAGATATCCTGTAAATCCTTATTCATATGAAGTACATAAACTAACTCCAGAGTTGATACTAAACCATCGAAACAAACAAAAAATAAAATATAGTTCATATTTCAAAGAAGATTTAGATTTTATTGAATTTTGTAAAGGTAGTAAAACTTTAATTGCCCATAATATAAGTTTTGAACTTCGACACTTAAGAGGAATAATAGAGTTTGAAAATCATTTTTGTACTATGAAAGAGAATAAAAAAATAGTAAAAGCTTTAAATAAAAATGGAAATATAAAAAATCCAAAACTTGATGAAACATGTTTGTATTATGGTATAGATTTTGATCCAAACTCATACCATAGTGCAACTTATGATGTTAGTAAAACTTATGAGATATTAAAATGTATGAAAGAGAAGGCTTTATAAAAACCTCCTCCTTACTCTTTACTACAACTTACCCTTGTAAAACTATGAAACATACCCAAACCTATAATCATAATAGTTACACCAAGTATAAGAAAAAATGAATATCCAAGCTCCGTATAATCCCCTAGTGCTATTTTAAAAACTACCATCAATGACTCAATAGACAAAGCTATTATAATAGAGGATAAAAACTTACCTAATATTTTATACTGATTTGTATCCTCTGCACCAATCCCTTTAAAAAGAACTTCATGAGCAATTATTGTTTTTGCTAAATCATAAATCGCAAGACCCAAAGTTATAGATACAATAGACTTGAAAATTTCATCAAGTACAAAATCAGTTGCTGATAAGAAAAATACAGTCAAAAATATATAGATTCCATATATAATTAAAAATACACTAACCAATGCTAATGAAAATCCCCCCATAGAGTAAACAAATCTATTAAGTTTATCAAACTTTGTGTTATGCTCAATTAATCTTAGTTCTTCAAGCATACCTAATAAATCAACATCAAATACAACATATTTATTATCAAACTTTTTAACAATAGTGATACTTGATTTACCTGTTTTGTGATGTATATATGGGTTTGTCATATATATATTTTTCTCATTTAAAAATAAACTTGAAAAATATCTTTTTTTATTCATCCCTATTCTAGTTTCATCTTTTGTATTGGGATAAAAGCTTGGACTTATTTGTTTAAAATCATCTCCAACTAAATATATCGTTTGCAAAGACTCTAGTCGTAAAAATGATGCTTTTATATTATTCTTATCCGCACACTCTAAAGAGTTGTTTTCTATTATTGTAACTAAATAGTTCTCTATCGTATCCCTATGTTTTTTAAATAACTCAATGATTACTTTCATAAAATTCCCTTAATATTTTTAGAAACTTATTGTATCATAACCATATGAAAAATAAATCAATTAAAAATATATTAATAGTAACTATAGCTTTATTTACAATTATGCTAGTATCTACATTAGTTGTGATTGTTTTTAACTTTTTTTTAGGATTTAGTACAGATGTAAATAATGAAAATGTATCAACAAGTATTGCTGCTGTTGCATTTTTCATAGTAATCATATGGAGATATTTGTATGACAAGGTATAGCAACATCTATCTAGTTATATGCTAGCCTACCACATGCGAAAATATAGTCCTATTGTAGATGTATACCCTACTTCACTAAATATGAGATTTTTATTTTTATCATATATTAAACCTTTTTGCATAAGAAATATTTATATATTAATACTTTATTAATTATTTTAAAATAAAATAACTTTTACTAAAAGGGAAAAAATGACAAAAAAAATTTTATTAGTTGAAGATGACTTAATTCTTGGTGAAACAACAGAAGAGCTCCTACTTGATGAAAAATTTGAAGTAGTATGGGTAAAAGATGGGCAAGAAGCACTAAACAGTACTTTTATACAAGAGTTTGATATTTTTTTACTTGATGTAAATATACCTTTTATCAATGGTTTTGAACTACTAAAAGAGTTAAGAGATAGTGGAGATAAGACTCCATCTATTTATATTACTGCAAATATAGACACACAATCACTAAAAAAAGGTTTTGAAGTTGGAGCAGATGATTATATAAAAAAACCTTTCGATTTTGATGAACTTTTAATTCGCATAGAAAATGCACTTAAAAAATCTTTTAAAAGCTACGATACTATTGTCAGTTATGATAATTTAAAATACAATGTAGAGGAACAAGCCCTATATTTAGATGAAAAACTCATCCACTTAAGCCCTAGTGAGGAAAATCTAGTAAAGTATTTTTTAAAAAATATTGGAAAAATATTATCAAAAGATGAGCTTATATTTCAAACAAATAGGGATTCTGATGGTAGCGATTCTGTACTTAGAGTACAAATCTCAAAACTTAAAAAAATTGGTTTTAAAATAACAAATGTTAGGTCAATAGGATATAAACTTGAAAAACTATGAAAAGTATGCTCTAATAAAATTTACTTCTATATATTTCTTTTCTATAGCGATATTTATAATATCTTTAGGGTATTTGTATCACGAACAACAAAAAAATACAATTTTACAAAACTATACTATGAAGATGCATCAATATGTTATGAAACTAAAACAAAGTAATTTTACATATGTAGAAGATGGATATAGTTTTAAAATTGTTGATAAAAATTATTTTAAATATCAGCTAATAACAAAGGAAAACAATAAATACAAAAAAACTTTTCCTTCATATAAAAGTTTACAGTTTATTGTTGTATTCTTTGATACAGAAAAAATAGATGCTAGCCTACTAGAGATTAAAACTTTTACTATTATTTTGCAACTATTACTATTACTACTATTTTTTAACATTAGCTTATATTTGGCAAAGTTATCTTTAAAACCAATGAAAGATATAATTTCCCATCTTGATAGATTTATTAAAGACCTAATACATGATCTCAACACCCCAATAACCTCAATCAAACTTAATACTAAAATGTTAAAAAAACAGATCGAAGATGAAAATTTATTAAAAAAACTTCAAAGAATCGAAAACAGTACAGAAACTATTGATTCTTTATATGAAAACTTAGAAGTTATACTTCAAAATAAACTACATAAAGAAAATGTTAATCTATTTCCTATACTAGAAGAGAAAAAAGAACTTTGTAGTTTTCAATACCCAAATATAAAATTAATTTTTATAAATACAAAGATTGAAGTTTTGACACATAAAAAAGCAATAACTAGAATCTTGGATAATATTTTGACAAATGCCTATAAATATGCTAAAGTAGATTCTACTATAGAGATTAGTTTTAATCAAAAAACCCTTACCATAAAAGACAATGGAAAAGGGATGAAGTATCCAGAAAAAATATTTGAAAGAAGTTATAGTGAAAATGAAAATGGGCATGGAATAGGTATGCATATCGTACAAAGACTATGTGATAATCTAGATATACAAATAGATATAGATTCAAAAGAAAATATAGGCACTATAGTTTCACTAAAGTTTTAAAATATTTATTTAAAAACATTACAATATGCAATTAAATTAATACTCTTTGAGTTTTTAGTATAAAATACCGTCATAAATTTTAATTTTAAGGATACTTAATTATGAGAATATGTGGAATAGAACTAAAATCAAATACTACAATATGTTCAGTTGTAAATATAGAAGATAAAAAAATAGACTATATGAATGTACAACCTAAAAAAATAATACTAGAAGATAATGAAAATCAAGAATCAATAATAAACTTTCAAAAAGAGATAAATAATTTTATTCAAAATAACAGTATAGAGAAAATAGTACTAAAAAAAAGAGCAACTAAAGGAAACTTTGCAGGTGGATCATTGACTTTTAAAATGGAAACAATAATACAACTAAACAACTATTGTGATGTAGTATTCATATCAGCACAAGCAATTAATAAGTTTCAAAAAAAGAATGAAGTACCATTTCCCCATAATTTACATAAATATCAAGAACAATCATATTTAGCTGCAATTATTTAAAACTCACACCTATTGTTATATCCTGTACTACACGATAAATCAGCTTTAATAAAATGCTTGAATTTATACTCATATCCCGCTAGACTGAACAGAATGTTGATATGAAAGGATATATTGTGTGACTTTTATTTTTGGGTTAGAATTGCTGGGAAAGTTAAGATAATAAATTGTATTCTATTATAATAATTATAAAGTAGGAGAGACAAATGGCTTTTTTAGGTTTAGATTTTATTATATCATCTTTTATTTGGCTTATTTTAGTTGCTGGATTTGTTTTTGCATTTAGAAAACAGATAGAAAAACTATTTTATAAAAAAACAACATTTGATCTTTTTATTAGTAAACTTAAAAACTATCTAGAAACTACATATCCTAATGTATCATTTAGTTATGAAATTATTCTAAATAGTATTTCAGAACCAAATCCAGATACAAGAAAATTTATTATTATTGATGATATTGTAGATCAATATCTAAAACTAGAATTAAACTCATCAAAGTTTCCAAAAGGGATGCCAAAAAGTCTACACTGGAGTGGTTATGCTTTTAATAGTGAACCAGATAGAGATAAACTACCAAAAGATTGGCCAAAAAGGAAAAATGCTTTACTTATAAGGGACAATAAACAATGTTTTAGATGTAGTAAAAGTATAAATCTTAGTAATATAAATATCCATTTAATAAGACCATTGTCAAATGGTGGAAAATATTTTCTTGAAAATCTAATTGGTGTATGTAAAGACTGTGAAAAGATTTTAAGCAAAGATAGTAAAAAAATGAACTTCTTAGATATAAAAGATGAATTAAATGAGATCACTAAAGATACAATATAGATATTTAGACTTAAATATTATATAAATCATTAATTAATCTCTTTTGTAACCATATTAAAACTAAATTATAGATACAATTAGAAAATATGGAGATAGCATTGAAAAGAATAGTTATATTAGGTGGTGGATATTCTGGTATTTACGCCTTAAGAGAGTTAGTTAAAAACAAAGATATTAAAATAACACTAATAGACAAACACACCTATCATAATTTACAACCTGAAGTTTATGATTTTATTGCAAATAAAGCAAATATTGCTGATGTAACTATTGACCTATCTACATTATGTTCTGGGTTTGAACATTCCTATTTAGAATATAAAAACTTAAGAGTAACAAATATAGATTTTGACCTACAAAAGATATCAACTGCAGAAAATGAGACAATAGAATATGACTATGTTATATTAGCAATGGGTACAAGAACTCTTTTCCCAAAATCAATTGAGGGGTTAAATAATACTGATGATATAAAAAAACTTCACAAAGCAATATATTTTAAACAAAGTTTTGAAACAGAACTTTTTAAAAAAGTTCAAGATGAAGCAAAGAGATGTATCAAAACACATATAGCTATAGTTGGTGCTGGATTATCAGGAGTAGAGATAGCAGCAGAGATGGCAAACTATGCAAAAGAGTTTTTTAAGCGTGGAAGTTTTGCTTGTGATAATCTAAAAATATCTCTTATAAGCTCAGCTAGTACTATTCTTCCAGGATTTGATCCTAAAATAATAAAAATGTCACATGACAGATTAAAAAATTTGGATATAAATATAATTACAAATACAAAAATGGAAAATTGTGATAAAGAGTATCTATATTTATCAAATGGAACTAAAATTCACTACTCTTTTATAGTATTTGCTGGTGGTATTGAAGCTTCAAATATAGCAACTAAACTTGATATAGAAAAAAATAAACGAAATCAAATAGTAGTAAATGAATATCTTCAAACTGCAAAGTATGAAAATGTATTTGCTGTTGGTGATATTGCGGAGATAAAAGATAAAGATGGTGAAATAATGCCAGCTAATGTAACTGTAGCAAGACATAGTGGAGTATCAACTGGACAAAATATTTTAAATCATATCAAAAATAAACCACTAAAGTCATGCAATCCAAAACTTGAAGGTACCCTAATAGCTTTAGGGGGGAAATATGCGGTTTGTGACCTTTATGGTATAGTTAAAGTAAAAGGTTTTATTGGATATTTTATAAAACAATATGTATTTTTTAGATACAAATTACCTTTACTTAAATATATTAAAAATGGTTATGATAAACTAAAAAATAACTAAAACCTAACCACATATTCAACAGCTTTTAGATAATATAAACAATTGATTGTTAATAAAAGGAATATATGATGACTATACTTGATGGTAAAAAATTATCAGATAAAATAAGAGCAGAAGTAAAAGCAGATGTTGAGATACTTCAAACAAAAGGTATAACACCAGGTTTAGCAGTGGTTTTAGTTGGTGCAGATCCAGCTAGTGCTGCTTATGTAAATATGAAAAGTAAAGCTTGTAAGGCTGCTGGTATCTATAGTATAGCTCATGAGATGCCAGAATCAATCTCTCAAGAAAATATTTTAGAGATAATTCATATGATGAATAAAAATCCTAATATTGATGGTATTTTAGTACAACTTCCACTACCAGCACATATAAATACAACAGAGATACTTGAAGCAATAGACCCTACAAAAGATGTAGATGGTTTTCACCCTTTTAATGTAGGTAGAGTAGTAGCAGGTCTTGATGGCTTTATACCAGCAACCCCTTATGGTATTATGGAACTGTTAAAAGAATACAACATTGACCCTAAAGGTAAAGATGTATGTGTAGTAGGTGCATCCAATATTGTTGGAAAACCTATGGCAACTTTAATGTTAAATGCAAATGCAACTGTTGATATATGTCATATTTATACTAAAGATTTAAAAGCACATACTTTAAAAGCAGATATTATTTGTGTTGGTGTTGGTGTAGTTAATTTAATAACTGAAGATATGGTAAAAGATGATGTAATTATTATAGATATTGGTATAAATAGAGTTGATAATGGTAAGCTTGTAGGTGATGTAGATTTTGAAAATGTAAGTAAAAAATCTTCATATATTACACCAGTTCCAGGTGGAGTTGGACCTATGACTATTGCTATGCTTCTAAAAAATACAATCACATCAGCTTTAAATAGAAAAGAAGAAATTAAATAATGGAATTATTAAAAAAACTTTATAAGTGGAGCGGTACATGGACAGGTACTATTATAATTGTTCTTGGTATCATATTCTTTTTTGCACAAGCATTTGTAATACCAAGCGGAAGTATGAAAAACTCACTTTTAATAGGCGATATGCTATTTGTTAAAAAGTTCAGTTATGGTATTCCTACTCCTAGGATTCCTTGGTTAGAGGTGCAAGTATTGCCTGATTTTAATGATAATGGTCACTTAATTGAAGGTGATAAACCACAAAGAGGTGATATTGTTGTATTTAGATACCCACATGATGAAAAAATACATTATGTAAAAAGGTGTGTAGCAACTGGAGGAGATATACTTTTCCTACAAAATAAAAATTTATACCTACACCCTAAAAATGGTAATGAATATGTAACTAAAAACTACTCTGGGTATAAAACTATTGAATTCCAAGGCAAATTATTTGTAGAAAATCCTTATAAAAAAGATCATCCAGGTATACACAATGATCCTAGCATAGTACAAGGTTCAATGCAACCAACTCAACTATTTACTATGATGCCAATACAAATACCTGAAGGTGAATTTTTCATGATGGGTGACAATAGAGACCATTCAAATGACTCAAGATTTTGGGGAACCGTTCCTTATAAATATATAGTTGGTAAACCTTGGTTTATATATTTTTCATGGGATAAAGATAAAAAAATAAGATGGGATAGAGTATTTCAAACACCAGCTCAACTAGAAAATACAAAATATACAAAAGAGAACTTTACACATGAAGAGGGGATATACTAAAATGAAATATTATATAGGTGCAGATCACGCAGGGATAGATATAAAAGCTTTTGTTAAAGAGGTATTTGAAAATTTAGGACATGAGGTTGAAGATCTTGGTCCATACAATAAAGATAGAGTTGATTATCCAGATTATGCAAGTAAAGTTTGTGAAGCCGTTTTAAAAGACGATGGAAGTAAAGGGATACTGATATGTGGTACGGGTCTTGGTATGTCAATGGCCGCAAATAAATACGATGGTATAAGAGCAGCACTTTGTCATAATGAATACAGTGCAGCAATGGCAAGAGAACATAATGATGCAAACATCCTTTGCATGGGGGAAAGAGTATCTGGACCAGGTATGGTTGAAGCTATAATTAAAGCTTGGGATTCAAATGATTTTGCTGGTGGAAGACATGCTGGTCGTGTTGAAAAGATCAATGCTTTGTCTAAAATGGGAAGCTGTAGAGTTTAAAAAAAGGTGGTAGCTCTGACCGGAATCGAACCGGTACTCCAATGGAACGTGATTTTGAATCACGCGTGTCTACCAATTCCACCACAGAGCCTTTTTAAGTAGTTTTGGATTTTAACTACTTATTGTTTAAAAGTAACTAAAAACTTTTAAACAATTAAAATTTATTACTGTTTTGTTGTAGCTACTATATCAGTAAATTTAACTTTCTTATTTAAAAGATTCTCTAAATCAACCATATCTTTTTCCCAAAATAAAAGTACCGTAGAACCCATCTCAAAGTAACCTAAACAATCACCTTTTTTAACATGTATATCATCGTATTCATACACTTTAGTATTTACAACATCACTATTTGTATTTACTTTGTCTTCAAATGTAAATACCATCTTACCAACATTTAAAGCACCTACAAACACCATATAAAATAATTTATCATCGTATGTTTTACACTCAACTATAACTCTCTCATTTTCAATAAAAAGGTTCTCTTGCTTATTTAAATAAGTAAAATTTACAGGATAAAGTTTGCCCGGGACATGGATAAGTTTTGTTATTTGACAATTATAAATACTATGATATCTATGATAATCTTTTGGACTTAAATAAAAGTTCATAAATTTTCCATCTTTTAGTTTTTCTAAATTATCATATATTATCTCATCAGTTAAAAGATCTTTAACCGGATAACTCATCCCTTTTATTTGTAAAGCTGTACCATATTCTATATCACCAGCTTCTGTTACAAAACTATCTGCTGGACTTATAAAGTTATCTAAACTATTATCTATCTCTCTTGGAACTCTTAATTCTCTTGTAAAAAGTTTATTTAATGTTTTATAACTACTTGGATCAGCAAACTCAGACATATCAAGACCTAATAGTTTTACATAACCATTATTTATTGTACTTTGTATACCTCTTGAAAACTCTTTTGTTGCGAATTTATGAAATATTGTTGAAATTTTATTTGTAATATGCATCTCTTTCCTTTAATTACTTTATATACTTAAACATATTATATACCCTTTGGTATAAAAATATATAGTTTCCCTTTTTGCTTCATTTTTCCTGCTAACTCTTCTGCTAAATTACCATTTCCAAAGAAAAAATCAGCTCTTATATCACCTTTTATAGCACCACCTGTATCTGCTGCTACCATTAGTTGATTTATAGGTTTATTGTTGATTGGATTTGTTGTATTTATAAATACAGGATATCCAAGAGGTATAACACCTCTATCAACTGCTAAATTTCTATTTGCTATAAGTTGTGTACCTAAACTTCCTGTTGCTGTTTTATTGGATTTTCTAAAAAAAACATAACTATCATTTAAATTCATGACTTCATCCATTTTATTTGGATTTTCCTCCAACCATCTCTTTATAGTTTGAAGTGAAATGTTCTCTTTTTTGATATAACCATCTTTTATTAGTTTTCTACCTATTGGATAGTATGGTCTACCATTTTGTTGAGCATAACCTATATTTATAATCTCACCACTTTCTAGTTTTACTTTACCACTACCTTGAATCTCAAGAAAAAACAGATCAACCTTGTTATCGACATAACATATAGCTTCTAATATATCTTTTTCATTTTTTACTAAATCTTCTCTTTTACTATAAGCTACAACCCTATTTCCAACAACTTTACCTCTTAAACGATATCTTTTAAGCTCACTATATGCATCGCCTAAATCTATTAATAAAAGATTTGATGGTGTTTTGTATATAGGATATCTATATTTTTCTGTTTTTTCCAAACTTCCATACAATAATGGCTCATAATAACCAGTAATTAATCCAAGCTCTTTTTTATCTTCACTGATTAATTGATATGGGCTAAAATTAGTAGTAAAAAAATCTTTTGCATTTGTTGATAAAAATGATTTTTCACAAACCTCTTTTAGGTTTTTATACCTTTTTGCTCTTTTACAATCTTTTTTAAAAACTTCCAATGACAGATTTAAATCATCTTTATAAAATCCATCTATATCATCCCAAGATGTAACAGCTAAATTTGCTTTAGATACAGAAGGTATCTTAACTAATTCTTTTTGACAGCAACTGTAAAAAAGCAAATAGGTAAAAAGTAAAATTAAAGCAAAAATATATTGCATATTTACTCAGATAATTCTTGCTTTAGTTTTTCTTGATTTATTTTTAAAATCATCTGTTTTTTTATCTCTTCAAATCTATTGTCATCACATGCAAGTTCTGATTTCATAACATCTTCACTACTATTTGCCATTTTTAGTTTAAAGTACTTAAATTCTTTTTTTGTTAATCTTTTTTTTAATATCTCTTTTAGCTCATCTTCCTCTTTTAAAGTACCCACTAATTTTTTTATATCTTGTGTTAATTGTGCTGTAAAACTACTCATTTATCCATCCTTTTAATTTTTCTATATCGTTGTAACTAGTCATATCTAGTTGTATTGGTGTTATTGAAACATAATTGTCTTTTATCGCTTCAAAATCACAACTCTTATCATCACTACTTTGCCAAATAAGTGGATGCAAACCTATCCAGTAGACCTCTTCACCTCTTGGGCTTGAGTATCTGTGAGAATCATTTCCATACTCTCTATATCCTGCTTTTGTAATTTTAATTCCATTACACTCTTTTATACTACAAGGTGGTATATTTATATTTAGAAGTTTTCTTATCCCTAAAGGAAATTTATCATCAAGTATTTTTTGTGCAATATTTGATATTGTTTGGCAAGCAAGTTCATACTCCCAAGCACTTTTATTTGCATTATTCAAATCATTAAAAACTTGAGATATTGCAATACCAGGTACCCCTTGAAGAACAGCTTCACTTGCACCTGCTACTGTACCACTATATGTAATATCTTCACCCATATTCGAGCCAATATTGATACCACTAATTACCAAATCTGGTTTTTCAAAATTTTCTGTATCATATAGGTTATTTAGTCCAATAAAAACACAATCTGTTGGTGTACCGTCATCCATTTTATAAAAATCATCATCTACTCCTACAAGTTTCATAGGTCTTGTTAGTGTCATACTATGAGCTGATGCTGATTTTTCATTTGCTGGAGCCACTATAGTTAGTTGTGCTATAGGAGATAAAACCTCTATTAGTTTTCTTAGTCCTTTAGCATCCCAACCATCATCATTTGTTAAAAAAATTCTTTTTTGTTTCATTTTGGAATTATAGTGTAAATCTTGTTAATTTTACTAAATATTATAATAATCTATCTAAATAAAGTCCTGTATAACTTTTAGTCTCTTTGTGACTAGAAGCGACCTCTTCTGGACTACCTGTTGAGATCACTTGACCACCTTTTGCTCCACCTTCATATCCCATATCTATAATATAATCTGCATTTCTTACTACATCTAAATTATGCTCTATTACTATTACACTATTTCCTAAATCAACTAAATGGTGTAAAACTTTTGTAAGTCTATCCACATCTGCAAAATGAAGACCTGTAGTTGGCTCATCTAAAACATAAAGGGTATTTCCTGTATCTTTTTTACTTAACTCTTTACTTAGTTTTATCCTTTGTGCTTCACCACCACTTAAAGTAACTGCATTTTGCCCTAATGTGATATATCCAAGCCCAACATCAAGTAAAGTTTTTAGCTTTTGATGTAACTTAGGAACTTTAACAAAAAATTCATAAGCTTCATCTACTGCCATATTTAAAACATCTGCAATTGATTTACCTTTATATAAAATCTCTAAAGTTTGTGCATTATACCTAGCCCCATCACAATCTTCACACTTCACCATAATATCTGGTAAAAAATGCATCTCAATTTTTATTTCACCCTCACCTTGACACTTCTCACATCTTCCACCTTTAACATTAAAACTATATCGCCCTATTGCATAACCTCTTAATTTACTCTCTTTTGTTTCTGCAAAAAGTTTTCGTAAATCATCCATAAGACCTGTGTATGTTGCTGGATTACTTCTTGGTGTTCTTCCTATTGGAGATTGGTCAAGGTATATAACTTTGTCTAGTTTATCAAGTCCATCTATAGTGACTCCATCAACTTTATCCACTTTTCTAGCACGATTTAAAAGCTCTTTTGCCACAGGAAGTAAGGTATGAAGTATAAGTGATGATTTTCCACAACCACTCACCCCTGTGACTGCACAAAGATTATGAAGTGGTATTTTAACATCTAAATTTTTTATATTATTTATATTTATATTGTTTATTTGTATCCAATCATCTTGAGCTCTTCTTTTGTAATATTTTATCTCTTTTTGACCATTTAAATATTGCGCTGTTAATGTATTTGACTTCATCAACTCTTTCATAGTACCACTAAACACAACCTCACCACCATATTTACCTGCATTTGGACCAATATCTACAATAAAATCAGCAGCCTCCATAGTCTCTTGGTCATGTTCTACTACTATTACTGTATTTCCTTTTTCCTGTAAAGCTCTTAAAGTTTTAATAAGCTTTTCAGTATCTCTTTCATGAAGTCCAATAGATGGCTCATCTAAAACATATAAAACTCCAGTGAGTCCTGAACCTATTTGGCTAGCTACTCTTATTCTTTGAGCCTCTCCGCCACTTATTGTTCTTGCATCTCTTCCTAAGGTTATATAGCCTAAACCAACATCATATAAGAAAAATATTCTATCCCTTACCTCTTTTAATATTGGTGCTGCTATTAGGTTTTCTTGATTATTAAAATATTCAAAATTCTTCTCATCTTGAAAGAATGCATGAGATTTCTCAATTGGTAAATCTAAAATAGAAGCTATATTGTTATTTGCTACTTTTACTGCTAAAGATGATACTTTTAGTCTATGACCACCACAAGTGTCACAAACTTTTTCAGTCATATAAGCATCCATCTCTTTTTCATCTTTTATCATATCATATGCTATTTTTATGATACCTTCCCATTTTCTTGAAAGTTTATGCTTTTTCCAAGTAAATTTAGCTTCCTCTACTCCACCATTTAATATTGCACCTTTTTGATGTGGTTCCAAATCATTAAATGGAATATTAATATCAATATCTGCTGCTTCACAAAAAGCTTGAAGCATTTTAAAATAATACCCTTTATTAAATCCATAAATAACTTTTATAGCACCATCTGCTATACATAAATCACCATTTATAACTTTTTTCATATCAAGAGTATATCTAATTCCCAATCCATCACAAGATGTACAAGCACCTTTTGGACTATTAAAAGAGAAACTTAATGGCTCTAGAGGTTCAAACGATATTTTACAGTTAAAACATGCCATATGTTCTGAGTAATGAATATGTTTATCTAATTCCATCTCTTCATGATTCATTATCTCAATCTCTAATTCACCAAAAGATTCTTTTAAACCTTTTTCAACATCTTGAGCAATTCTCTCTTTATTTTCAGGCTTTACTACTACCCTATCAATTACCACTTTTATTGTATGCATCTGAGATTTACCAAGTTCTATTTCATCATCAAGCCTTACCATAACCCCATCAACCATAGCTCTTACATAACCCTTACCTCTTAAAGATTCAAAAAGATCTGCAAATGAACCTTTTTTTCTGTTTACTAAAGGTGCTAATATAACTATTTTAGAATTTTCTGGTAGTTTTAAAACTTGATCAATTACATCTGAACTTGACATTTGTGATATGGGGTCCCCACATTGATGACAGTGTTGTTTTCCTACTCTTGCATAAAGCAGTCTTAAATAATCATAAATCTCTGTAATAGTACCAACTGTTGATCGTGGATTTTTTGAAGTCGTTTTTTGATCTATTGCGATTGCAGGAGTTAAGCCCTCAATTCTTTCAACATCAGGCTTCCCAACTTTTCCTAGAAACTGTCTAGCATATGCGGAGAGTGATTCTATATATCTTCTTTGACCTTCTGCGTATAATGTATCAAAAGCTAAGGTAGATTTACCACTACCACTAAGCCCTGTAAATACAATAAGTTTATTTTTTGGTATCTCTAAGTCAATATTTTTTAAATTATTTTGATTTGCTTTAAATATTTTGATAGTGTCTGTCATATTTTTTATATCACCTTTTAAAATTAAGATAATATTGTACTATAAATTTATGAGGTTGTTGATTAAAATAGGGATATAAAATATTTATATCCCTATTTAGTAGAGATATTACTATCTTTTGTAATTGTTGTTTTAGTAAACTCTATATAATTATTAGGTTGAACACTAAGAATTAAACCATAAATTAAAAGTAAAATACCAAGTGCAATTCCAATATTATTAAAAAATTGTTTTTTAAATTTCACTTTAGAGAGATATAGGGTTAAAACTAACCCTATAAGTATAAGTAGTAGTCCTACTTTCATATTAATTTATCAACACTTATGACAACAAATTAATATTTCGACTTTGAACTGCATTCGCCTGTGTTTGCATAATAAGTCCTATTTGAGTTTGTAAATTTGTTTTACTAAAATCACTAACCTCTTTAGAATAATCAATATCCATTATAGTAGATTGTGCAGAAGCCAACTCTTTCTCTGTAGTTATTGAATTTCTTGCATTCGAAGCAAATGCATTAGAAGCACTTCCAAAATCACTAGCATATGAAGCTAACTGATTCATACCATTATCAACAGCATCAAGCATACCACTCATAGAGTTGGGATTTGATGTAAAATCAGACATAAAAGATCTTAACTGATCAGAGATACTTTTAGTATCTGCTTTTGACATCTCAATAATTGAGTCTTCACCTACTACTGATAAGTCATCTGTTGTATCACCTGCTGTTTGAAGTAGCGTTTGACCATTATAATTTGTACTATCAGATATTTGTTCATATTGATCAATATATTTATTGATTTGATTAGCAATAGCTTCCCTACCATCTGCACTTGTAGTTCCATTCATCGCTTTTAATGTTTCAGTTTTTATATTTTCCAATAAATCTTGCTGATTAGAGATACCACTTTGAGCAATATTACTCATAGCAATACCACTATTCATATTGTCAATTGATTGAGATAGTGAGCTTTTTTGAAGACCTAACTGATCCGCAATAGCCAAGCCAGATGCATCATCTGAAGCACTATTTATAGCTAATGCACTTCCAATTCTTTCTAATGAATTAGACTGAGCACCAACTAATCCTTGTATACTGGGGTTGTAAGATGTATTAATATCCATTTTATACTCCTTTAAAAGTTATACTAATATTATATTAGGTCTTTCTTAAATATAAATTAAATATTTTTATTGATTAATCATTTTTTCAACTATTTCATTGTGATATTTTATCTCTTCTTCTGTTCTATTATAATCTTTAAATGGTAATAAAGGGAGTGTTATTATTCTTTTTATTATGTTAAGTGGTGCCATAACTGTCTCTTTTCCTATATGGTTATTTATATTTGGATTTGTTATATTACCATCAACATTTACTGAATAAGAGAACCTTTTATCTTCACCTAATAAAATATATCGAACAACAGGGATATGATTTATTATTCGAGCATAATCTTTCATAAATATAATATCTAATTTAGAATCTATTGTATTATCATTTAGATTTATCTTACCTTTTAATTTAAAATCAGAATGAACACCTTTTATATTTATTTTATCCATACTGACAATATTTGTATCCCTATTAATGTTTAAATTAATCTTTCCTTTTTTTGCTGTATATGAGCTTAGCGTGAATCCATCTTTTGCAAATCTATATGCATTTGGTAAAATTAAAAGTGGATTTATTAAAGCAGGAACTGAATTTATCACTAAAAATATTTTATTTAACACAGCAGCATTTTTTATCTCTATATTTTTTAAATCAATATTGCTATTCAAGTTACATTGTGAACCATAAACATTAAAATTTAGTATTCCACCATCAATCAATTTTGTGCCAGCTAAGTCATTTATGAATTCTTTATTTAGTTTTTTTACAGTTAAGTTTAGATCTTGATTTAATTTAAAACTTATATTCGTAATATTATTATCAAGTGTTAGTTTTACTTTTGTTTCATTTGTATCTAGATTTATTTGGTCATAATTTACTAAGTGATTATTGTATTTAAAGTAACCATTATTCATAACACCATTTATATTAGGTAAATCAAGTAAAACATTTTCACATCTTTTGATATTTTTATCAGTAGTATCTTCTTTTATAGTATCTTTTGTTTTATTTGTTTCATTTAAATCATCTCTATATTCCAAACCAAGATGATTTGTTTCAAAGCTTATTAATAACATATCATTTAAATCTATGTTTAGACTAAATATATCAAGTGGATTTGATATATTTATTAACTTATTGTTTTTTATGTTTGAATCTATATCTATATTTTTAATTAAATTATTTTTATGATATAATCCATATCTTTCTAGGTCCAAATTAATTTTTACAAAAATATCATCTAAGTTTTGAAAATTAATATTAAATGGTATATTTGAGTTGTTTATATCTATATTATTTGATAATCTTAATTTATTTATTAATATATCTCCACTAGATCTATTATTTTCAAGGTTTACATTTGTTGTTAAGTTTATATCAAAACTTTGATTTGTATCATTATTCTGTGCAATTGAAGTTAAACCTATATTTATATCTTTTAAATCTTTTGAATATACTTTTAATTTTCCCTCTTGAAGTCCGACATCTTGAAGTGGCTTTATAAATGATCTGAATTTTACAATATCACTAATAGTCAAATTGTGTTCTAAATCTTTTTTATAATAATAAATTCCAAACGATGGTATCTCAATAGTAGTATTTTTACCAAATGGTATATTGTATGGTATATGCTTATTTTTCATATCAACTGTATTATTAATGTCAATATATTTTACAAATATATCACCTGATGTTATATTATGTTCTAAATTAGTTTTATTTTTCAATGTTACAAAAAAAGTTTTCTTTTTATCATAAGCATCTAATTCTAGTTTTAAATTACTTCTTTTTATATCAAATAATAGATCTTTTATATCTATATTTTTATCTTCATAAACTGCATCTGTATTTTTGATAAAAACTTTATTTTCTTTATATGTAAAATCAAATTTTTTGAACTCTATATCGTTTTCTTTTATTTTAATTGTTGAATTTTCATTTAAAATATTTACATATATATCTGTTGCTCTATCAGTAAAAGGGATATCTATTTTGACTTTTATATCACTAGCACCTTTAGTTTGATTAATACCTAACTCATTTGGTAACTCTATATCATATGATTGAACAGCACGAACCAATGTTGCATTTAAAGGTGAGATTGTTTGAAGATTTAAAATAAGACCAGACTCTCCAAACATATCGTAAATCAAAGCATTACTTCCATTTAAATTCACATCGTTAGATTTTGGATTTTTTAAACTTATAAACATATCTTTACCATCAAAGTTTAAATTTACTTTATCAGCTTTTAAAGGATATGCTCTATTTGGATTAAAATCCATTAATATATCATAAAGCGTTGCATCTACTCTTAACGTTGAAAAGTCAACATTAAAACCATTGAGGTATATATTTCCACTTACATTATTTATTTGGCTATATTTTGCTTTTAATCTTTCAATTGCCCACTTTCTTATACCCTTAGGTATTGTTACAAACTCCTCAAATACTTTTATATCCTTAAATTTATTTGTAGATATTTGATAGTTTAATATCTCATCTTTTATTTTAGTTTTTGTAGTTATATTTATATCTTTATACAAAATATCGCCATCAACTTCTATAGTCTTCCCATCTATTGTTGAATTTATATCTCCATTATATGTTACATAACTACTATCATTTGTTCCACCTATATCAATATTAATCCTTCCTTCTTTAAGATCAATAAGCACAGTGTTTAAAACCACTTCAGGTAAGCTATCGTATTTTAGATTTATATTTTCAATTTTTAGATTAGCTTTTAAACTTTTAATATCAAAATCATTAATCTTGCTTACTAAAATTTCACCATTTGCGTTATTTAATTTTATAAAATTAAAATTTAGTTGATTATAAAGTAAATTTCTAATTTCTGGTGTTAACATAATAAAATCATCTATTATAGAGATATCTTTTATTTTATTTGATGAGATATTATATTTTATTTTTTGTTTATTAAGATCCACTACTATATAAGATTTAAGTTTGATTTTATGTTTCTCTAGCTCTATATTTGAATTAGCTATTAACTCATTTTTAATATAACTAAATTTAGTATCAACTTTTGCTAATTTATGTTTTACTAAAAGATTATAATCTTTATATATTAATGATATATTCTCTTTTTCAAAAATTATCTCTTTTATCTCTACATAGTTTATATACTTTAAAATATCATAAACCGTAGGGATTATTGAAAGATCAGTTTTTGATGATTCATCTTTAGAAGGTTTAAGTTCAAGTTTTTCAATAGATAATATTAGCTTTTTATCAAATTTTATATATAATGAATCTATATTAATAGTATCATTTGAATAATGTTCTATTTTAATTCCATTATATAAAAAGAGTAAAAAGATTACAATAATAGATATTAAACCTCCAAAAATTGATACAATAGCTTTTAACATAGTTGATTTCTTCCTTGTATTTACAATAGTAATATTTTATTATCTCACCTTTGAAGTTCAAACTTCAAGAGTTATAAATGTACCAAAAGGTAGTACAAGTTCAATTATAACATACTTAGATAAAAAGAATTACGATATAAATATAATTGATAAATACATACTTATATCTCTTGGACATCCACAAAGTGGTTGGATAGATTTGAAATCTACAAATATGACAAAAGCAGATTTTTTACACAAACTAACAACTTCAAAAGCAGCGCTTAAAAAAGTTACACTTATACCTGGAGAGACATACTATTTCTTTTTACAAGAGTTAGCTGATACTTTAAATATATCTACTATTAAACTTTTTGATACTTATGCAAGATATGCTTATAAAAAAGATGGAAATATTATTGCAGATACCTACCATTTACCTTTAGGGATGGATGAAACACAACTAATTAAACATCTATTTTTGCTCACTGAAAATAGATATAAAACATTAAGTAATACTATCTTTGGAGAATATAATAAAAAAAATTGGTACAAATATCTAACAATTGCTTCAATAATTCAAAAAGAATCAGCTTCAAAAGATGAGATGTCAACAATTTCAAGTGTTATTTACAATAGAGTAAAAAAAGATATGAAACTACAAATGGATGGCACTTTAAATTATAGTAAGTATTCACACACTAAAGTAACACCCACTATGATAAAAGAAGATAAAAGTGAATACAATACATATAAAAATAAAGGGATACCAAAAAACCCAATATGTGCAGTAGAATTAGCATCTATAAAAGCTGCAATATTTCCTATTAAGTCTGATTATTTATATTTTGTAAAATCTTCAGATGCTAAAAGTCATCTATTTAGTAACAATTATAAAGATCACAAAAGGAATATCAGAAAACTTAAAATATACAATAAAAAAAAGAAAAAGAGAGTTAAAACAAGAATAAAGAAAAGTAATACAAAGAAAAATAAAAAACCAAAAATTATCAAACAAGATAAAAAAGTTACAACTAAAAACCTTAAAGATCTTTGGAATTAGAATCAATAAAGTTACATTTAGTAACACTATATGTTTTTGATTCAACAAGTGCGTATAAAAGTAACACCATATAAAATAAAACACAAAATAAATAAATAAATAAAATACCATACAAGAAATTCTTGATAAACTTACAACTACAAATAATAAAAAACAAGGAACAAATATGTCTAAAATTATATGGTCAAAAATTGATGAAGCTCCAGCTTTAGCAACTTATTCGTTATTACCAATCGTAAACGCTTTTACAAAAGCTGCAGGTGTTGAAGTAGTAGAGAAAGATATCTCCTTAGCAGGTAGGGTTCTAGCTGCAATGGGTAAAGCTGAAGATGAATTATCAAAATTAGGTGAGGTAGTTTTACAAGATGATGGAAATATTATTAAACTTCCAAATATCTCTGCTTCTGTTGGTCAATTAAAAGATTGTATCGCTGAATTACAAGGTCAAGGTTACGATATCCCTAACTACCCTGAAAATCCTGCAAATGCAGATGAAGAAGCTATCCAAGCTAAATATGGTACATGTTTAGGTTCTGCTGTTAACCCAGTACTAAGAGAAGGTAACTCAGATAGAAGAGCTGCTGTTGCAGTTAAGAAATTTGCTCAAAAAAACCCTCACAGACTTAAAGCTGTAGATGAAAACTGTCAAGCATATGTTGCACATATGGCTGGAAAAGGTGACTTTTTCTCAAATGAGCAATCTGTAACTTGTGGAGCTGATGCTAAAGTAACTATTGCATTAAATGGTAAAGAGTTAACTTCTATTGATGTAATCGCTGGTGAAGTACTTGATGGTACATTTATGTCAGTTTCTGCTTTAAGAGAGTTCTACAGAAAAACTATCCAAGATGCAAAAGCAAAAGGTATTATCTGGTCTTTACACCTTAAAGCAACAATGATGAAAATCTCTGATCCAATTATGTTTGGTCATGGTTTTGAAATCTTCTTCGAAGAAGTATTCACTAAATATGCTGCAACTTTCAAAGAATTAGGTGTTAATCCAAATATGGGTATGTCTGATTTAGAGAAGAAAATTGCTGGTAATGCACAAGAAGCTGAAATCAAAGCTGCATTCCAAGCTGTTGTAGATTCTGATGCTCCAAGAATTGCTATGGTTGATTCTGATAAAGGTACAACAAACTTCAATGCTTCAAATGATGTAATTATTGATGCATCTATGCCTGTAGTTATTAGAGAAGGTGGTAAACAATGGGATAGAACTGGTGCTGCAGATCAAACTGTTGCAGTTATTCCTGATTCTACATACGCTATGTTCCACGAAGAGATGTTAGCTGATATCGTTAAAAACGGTCAGTATGATGTAACTACAATGGGTACAATGCAAAATATCGGTCTTATGGCTCAAAAAGCTGAAGAGTATGGTTCTCACCCAACTACTTTTGAATTATCTGAAGCTGGTACAGTTACTGTAACTGCTGGTGATAAGTGTTTAATGTCATTTGAGTGTGAAGCTGGTGATATCTGGAGACTTGCTAGAACTAAAGATATTCCAATTAGAGACTGGGTAAGATTAACTGTTGAGAGAACAAGATTAGAAAATGTTCCTGCAATCTTCTGGTTAGATGCTGCTAGAGCTCACGATGCAGAGTTAATGAAAAAAGTTAATGAGTACTTAAAAGAGTATGATACAGCTGGTTTAGATATTCAGTTTATGAAAGTTACTGATGCTACTAGATTTACAAACAAAAGAGTAAGAGAAGGTAAAGTTACTATTGCTGTAACAGGAAATGTTCTTAGAGATCACCTTACAGATATGTACCCAATTTTAGAGCTTGGAACATCTGCAAAAATGTTATCAATCGTTCCATTAATTGCTGGTGGTGGATTATATGAAACTGGTGCTGGTGGATCTGCTCCTAAGCACGTTGATCAATTCTTAGCTGAAGGTCACTTAAGATGGGATTCACTTGGTGAGTTCTTAGCACTTGCAGAGTCTTTAAGATTCTTAGGTAACAAACACTCAGATGCAAAACTATCAGCTTTAACAGCTGCATTAGATTCTGCAAATGATGGTTACTTAGATAACTCTAAAGAGCCAGGTAGAAAATGTGGTCAGCCAGACAACAAAGCTTCTCACTTCTTCGTAGCTCAGTACTGGGCTAAAGCATTAGCCCAAGGTGATAATGCTGAGTTAGCTGCTAAGTTTGCACCTGTTGCTGCTGCATTAACTGAGAATGAAGATAAAATTATGGAAGAGTTATTATCAGTTGCTGGTAAACCTCAAAATGTAGGTGGATACTTCCATCCAAATGATGAGTTAGCTAGCAAAGCTATGAGACCATCTGCTACATTAAATGCAATTATAGATAATATTTAGTATCTAAATTACAAGAAGTTTATTACTTCTTGTAACTTTATAAATGTAAAATAAAAGATTAAGGTTTATAGCCTTAATCTTTTATGCTTTTTAGTATATAATTATTTATAAAATCAAATTTAAAAGTGCTATTTCATAAGTACTAAATGTTTAGTTAATAGATAAACTAAACATTTAGCACTTAACACTTAGCACAATATCAAATAAGGGGTATATATGAGAGGAAAAAGAGTAGGAATAGTTGGTGTTGGTAATGTGGGAGCAACTTGTGCATATATTTTAGCTATGAATGGTGCATGTCATGAGGTTATTTTAAGATCAAATGGTAATCCTGATAAAGCAAAAGGTTTAGCTTTGGATATGTCTCAAGCAGTTCAAGCAGCAAGAATGCATACAGTTGTAAAACATGCACAAGATCCATCAGATCTTAAAGACTGTGATGTTATAGTGGTAACTGCAGGAAGTCCAAGATTACCTGGAATGAGTAGAGATGATTTACTTATAAAAAATGCAGATATAATGAGAAAAAATATGGCAGATATTATGCAGTATTCACCTAATGCAATTATTATTCCTGTATCAAATCCCCTTGATGCAATGGTTTATGTTGCTTTAAAAGAATCAGGATGGGATAGAAGTAGAGTTCTTGGAATGGCTGGAATTTTAGACAGTGCTAGAATGGCTCACTTTGTTTATGAACAGCTTGGATATGGTGCTGGACAAATTAGATGTTCTGTTATGGGTGGTCATGGCGATGATATGGTTCCACTTCCTAGATTTTCAACAGTTGCAGGTGTTCCTTTAACTGACCTATTAACTTGGGAAGAGATTAATACTATTGTTGAAAGAACACAAAAAGGTGGAGCTGAGATAGTTGGACTTCTTAAAGATGGAAGTGCTTACTATGCACCTGCTAAAGCTGCTGCACTTATGGCCGAAGCTGTATTAAGTGATACTAAGCAAATATATCCATGTGCAGTTATGCTTGATGGTGAATATGGATATACTGATGTAGTAAGTGGAGTTCCTGTTATGATTGGTGCTAATGGTGCTGAAAAAGTTATTGAAGCGAACTTAAATGATGATCAAGATAGAAAATTTGCTAAATCTGTAGGGAGTGTAAAACAACTTGTAGATGCACTTTATACAAATGGTTTTTATACTAAATAGTATAAAATAAAAAATGTGATAATTTAAATTATCACATTTAACTACTACTAAAAGAGATGTTCCATCTTCTCTTTTTTAGTTTTAAGATATTCACTATTTTGTGATGTTTTACCAACTTCAACTGAAACTCTATCTACTATTTCTACTTTTATTCCATTTAATTTTGCAGGATTATTTGTCATAAGCTCTATTTTATCTATTTTAAAATAATCAAAAATAAAATCTACAACTTCATAGGTTCTTTGGTCAGAAGCAAATCCTAATTGATGATTAGCTTCAACTGTATCAAAACCTTTATCTTGTAATGAATATGCATTTACTTTATTTAAAAGTCCTATATCCCTACCCTCTTGCCTTAGATATATAACCATCCCTGTATTATCATTTATAAAGTCAAGGGCATAGTTTAATTGTGCTTGACAATCACATTTAATACTACCAATTGCATCACCTGTCAAACACTCACTATGAATTCTAACTACTGGTACTTTTGGTAAATCTTTAGTATAAATCACAAGATGCTCTTTAATACCTTCTTTAAAGGATTGTATTAAAAAATCTCCATGCATAGTAGGTAGATTTGCAACATTAGATACTTCAATATTCATATAGCTTTAATTCCTATTTTGTTATTATTTGGGGATTATAACAAAAAAGGTTTACAACTATGTTTAAAAGATTTAGAAGATTAAGAATTAATGAAAATTTAAGAGGCTTAGTAAGAGAAACAACGCTTAGTGCTGATGATTTTATCTACCCTTTATTTGTAAAAGAGGGTGAAGGTATCAAAACTGAAGTTTCATCTATGCCTGGTGTATTTCAGATGTCAATAGATGAGATTCTAAAAGAGTGTGCTTATATAAGAACTTTAGGACTAAAAAGTATTATATTATTTGCAATTCCAGATGTAAAAGACAGTGTAGGAAGTGAATGTTTATGTGAAAATAGTATCATAAGTCGTACAGTAAAAGCTGTCAAGAAAGAGTTTCCTGATATGTTTGTAGTAACAGACCTTTGTTTTTGTGAATACACAGACCATGGGCATTGTGGTATATTAGATGAAAATGAAACAGTTGACAATGATGCAACTTTAGAGATTTCAGCACAACAAGCTCTCATTCATGCAAAAGCTGGTGTTGATATGATAACACCAAGTGGTATGATGGATGGTATAATTGAAACTTTACGAACTACACTTGATAAAAATGGATATGAAAATCTACCTATTATGGCATACAGTACTAAATTTGCTAGTGCTTATTATGGACCATTTAGAGATGTTGCTGAATCAAGCCCTTCACATGGAGATAGAAAAATGTATCAAATGGATCCAGCAAACAGACTTGAAGCACTTGAAGAATCATTAGAAGATGAGAAACAAGGTGCTGATATACTTATGGTAAAACCAGCTCTTGCTTACCTTGATATTATACGAGATATAAGAGATAGTTCAAACTTACCACTAGCCGTATACAATGTAAGTGGGGAGTATGCTATGCTTAAAAATGCTGGTGCTGCTGGACTTATTGATTATGATAGAGTTATGTGTGAAACACTTATAGCTTTTAAAAGAGCTGGTGCTAATATTATTATAACTTATCATGCAAAAGAGTATTGTGAACTACAACAAAAGCTTGTTCAAAAAAATTAAAATAAAAAAAGCTAGAATGTTAATTCTAGCTTTTTAATAGTAACTTATTTTATAAACCTAAATTATCAAGAATCTTATTCTCAACATCTCTTAAACTAACAAAAGGTTTAGTTACATAATCCTCTGCACCAACTTTATTTGATTCTATTACTTTGTCCAAAGTTGAATATGCAGTCATCATAATAACTTTTATATTAGGGTTTGTATCCTTTAACTCTTTTAAAAAGTCTAAACCATTCATTTGTGGCATCATAATATCTAATAATACAAGATCAAATGATCCTGATTTTACTGTATCTAGTGCTGTTTTTGGATTTGAATATGTACTAATATCAAATTTTTCACTTCTACTTAAAAACTTTTCTAATATATCTAAAATATCTTGTTCATCATCAATTATCGCTATTTTTTTATTCATAATTTTATCCTTTTATTTATCTAAATTTGCACAATGTTCTTGTTTTACTATATTTAAAGCTTTAAAAACTTTACCTGTTGCTTCCTCTATATCATTACCTATAGCTAATAGATGATCATTTGAATCTAATGCTGCATTTTGGTTTATATATTTTTGTACATTTTGGTGAACTTTTGCATGCTCTTCATTTAAAGTTTTCCAATTATTTGTTTTTGTAAATGCTGCGCCAGCTAACTCTTGCTCTTTTATCCATTTTGCTAATTTACACTCTGTATGAGTTGCTACTTTAAATGTACTTCTCTCATTTAGTCTCTCAAAGCTACTTGTTTTAAAATGTAGATGATCTAGTTTAAGACTATTTAAACTATATACCATATCTACATCACAAACTTGTTTTTCAGCTTCTTCTCTATAGCTTGCATGTTTAGCTACACTAATTAATCTAACAGATAAATTAGCTACCTCTTTTGCTAAAGAGTCAATATTTGTTGCATCATTTGCATTTTCTTGAGTATTTTTATCTAAAATATTAATAGCATCATTGATCTGTACAATACCAGCTGTTTGCTCTTTTGAAGCCATTGATACCATATCTATCATCTCTTTATTTTGACTAATTTTATCATTTAACTGAGTATAACCATCAATCATTTGAGATGCAATTTTTTTACCATCTAGAGCCTTTGTATTTGCAGATTCTACTAAGTCTTTTATCTCTTTTGCAGCTTCAGCAGATCTACTTGCAAGATTTCTTACCTCTTGAGCAACTACAGCAAAACCTTTACCAGCTTCCCCTGCAGTTGCAGCTTCAACTGCAGCATTAAGTGAAAGAATATTTGTTTGGAATGCTATTTGATCAATTACACTTATTGCTTCATTTATAGCACTTACTTGTGTATTTATATCATCCATAGATGATGCAGTTTGAGAAGCTAGCTTTTCGCCTTCTATTGCAGATGTTGTTACATCATTTGATAATACTGCCATTTTACCAACATTTTCACTACTACTTTGAATATTACTTGATATCTCTTCAACTGCAGCTGCTGTTTCTTCCAATGAAGCTGCTTGTGCATTTGCTGATTGAGATAAAGAGTTTGCAGAAGTTGATAAAACATCTATATTGTGTGAAAGTTGTTCCCCACTCATCATAATAGTTGCTAAAAGCTCAGATATATTATTACCTATTGCTTTTGTACCATATATCATAGATCCAATTGTACCACTAGTATTACTTACTTCAAATTTATAATCAAATCTTGCATTTCCATACTCAATAAGTGCTTTATCAATAGCATCAAATTTTTCACCTAAATCTTTTATCATTGCATTTACTGAATTTTTTAAATCATTTGTAGAACGATTATCTGTTTGGGCATTTACTGTATATACAAAGAAACCAGCTCTAGCCATTTGTATTGCTTTATCAACCTCTTCAACTACCATTTGATCTTTTTTAACTGTACTTCTTAACTTATCCATATAGTCATTAAAGTGACCTGCTAATTCACCGATTTCATCATTTGATTTTATCTCTATTTTTTGATCCGCACTTGAGTATGACATTAAAGCTACTACAGAGTCTGTAAGTTTTTGAAGTGGTTGAATTATAGTGGCTCTTAGATTTACTATAGTTGCTGCTAATATTATTAAAGCAAAAGCGAATAATAAAAATAGTGAAGTATTAATTAAAGATTGAGCATCATCTATACTATTATATACAATATTAATAGGACGACCTGCTAAATATATTCCTAATTTTTTACCCTGAAAATCTAAAACATCTTGATATGCATAATAATATTTATCTGTTTGATAAACTCCTGTAGCAAAAAGTTCTTTAAGATCGATACTGTTTGCATCTGATAAAAACTCTTTATTAACAAACTTTTGAGAAATTAAATAATGTTTAAATTTATTATTTTTACTAAAAGTAGTAACTTTTTGTACATTAGTATCCATAAGCAACAAGAAAGCATCTTTGTCTTTATCAAATTTCTTAGCAACAGAGTTTAAACCTTGTATAAACTCTAAAGAACCAATATGCTCTCCTGCATCACTTTTAATTGGAACAACAGATCTTAAGCTAAGTCCAGCTTTTCCAAGCTCCATAGTATTTACAGGTTTTCCTGTAGAGTTAACAGATACTACACTAGCTCTAAATGAGCTTAAATCATCACCAAATTTATCAAGCTTCCAACCTCTTATAAAAGATTTATTATCTTTTGTATGAATATGTACTTTTACATTTTTAAATGGTGTATTCTCTTTCATCTCTTTGGAGATAGTTGTAAGACTCATTATTCCCCATTTTCTATCACCTGTTACTAGAGTCTTTTTAACTCTACCATCGTTTGTCATAGATATCGCATTTGATATACCAATATCTTTTTTCTCTTGAACACTCTCTTGAATATGTTCCTCTAAGTTTTTAGTAGTTTGGGCATAAACCTCATTTTTTGTATGGGATTTATAATAGTTAAGAATAAAAAAACTAATAACTAAAACAACAACTGTAGTAATAATAGTTATTACTGTAAACTTTCTTTGAATGGAAGCATTTTGACACATTTTCACACCTTTCTTTTGTATTTACATATGCAATATGATATTATAAACTAAATTAAACTTGTTTTAAAACAATTAAAATTAAAATAAGAAAAATTAAATACCAAGCATAAAAAAGGACCATAATGGCATTAAATATATTCGGACACAAAATTCCTGATAGCGATTCTATAATCTCAGCAATAGCGATGACTTACTTACAAAATAAACTAGGTATTGAATCAATAGCAACAAGACAAGGTGATATAAATCCTGAAACTGCATATATTTTAGAAAAGTTTGATTTAACTGCACCAGAACTTAAAACATCATACGCAGGTGAAGAGGTTTATTTAACAGACTTTAGTGATATAGCTCAAGCACCTGAGGATATATCAAAAGCTACTATTGTTGGAATTGTAGATCATCATAAATTAGGTGATTTAACTACATCTACACCTCTTGAGTGTTGGATTCGACCTGTTGGATGTACAAATACAATTGTAAAAGAGATGTTTGATTATCATGAAGTTGAAATACCTGAAAATTTAGCAGGGGCTATGATGTGTGCAATACTTAGTGATACAGTTATCTTTAAATCACCAACATGTACAAAACTTGATACTAAAATTACTAAAGAGTTAGCTTCAATTGCCAAAATAGAAGACTTTAAAGCCATTGGATTAGAGATGTTTAAAGTTAAATCAGCAGTAGATGGCACATCTGCAAGAGATCTTGTGATGAGAGATTATAAACAATTTGATATGTATGGTGCCAAAGTTGGAATTGGTCAGCTTGAAGTTGTAGATTTAGCTATATTTGACAATATTAAAGATGGACTTATAGAAGATATTAAGAGATTAAAAGAGGAGCAAGGTTTAGATACAGTTATGTTACTTTTAACTGATATTATAGCTATGGGAAGTCAAATACTAATTGCTTCGAATAATAATGATAAAATAGAAAAGGCATTTGATTCAACTATAGAAAATGATCAGTTTTGGCTTGATGGTTGCTTAAGTAGAAAAAAACAAATTGTTCCATTTTTAGAACCACAATTTTCATAAACCAAAGAGATAAAAAATGAATACCAATAGATCACTTCATATAGACAAAGAAGCTGTAGCAACCCTTGCTATGGCTAGAGATGGGTTGTTTCATCCAGTTACAACTTTAATGAATCAAAAAGAAGCTTTAGAGGTAGAAAAAACACAAAAATATAAAAACAAACTATTTCCTTTCCCTTTTATTTTAGCACCTGCAGGTAAAACAAATAACATCATACTTAAAAGTGCTGTTAAAGGTGAAAAGTTAAACCTAGTATGTGAAGGTAAAGTTTGTGGAAATATTGTAGTTGATGAGATATTTCAAATAGATAAAGATAAAAGAGTTCAAGCTATATATGGTACAAATAATCCTGAGCATTTAGGGGTAAAAGACACCTATAGAAGACTTGGAAATCTTGCTATTAGTGGTAAGTATGATGTTGAGTTTAAAAATGTAAAAGAGAATAAACTTAAAATCAAAAAAGCAAAAGAAGCTATAGAAGCAAAAAATGTATCTTGTGTGATGTTATCAGGAAAACCATTTCATAGGGTTCATGAAAGGGTCATTAGAACAGCACTTGTAAAGTGTGATCTACTTGTGATATTTTTAAAAAAACCATATAAACAAAGTGATATGAGTTATGACTTAAGAGAAAAAACTCTTAAATATTTTATAGATAATTTTCTTCCAAGAGATAGAGTTTTATTACTTCCATTAGAAAATACATATATATTTGGTGGACTAAATGAACTTACTTTAAATACTATTGTCTCAAAAAACTATGGAATAAATAAGTTTATAATAGGTCAAAATCATGCAGGACTAGGTGCATATTGGGAAGATAAAAAACTTTTAACAATAGTAGACAGTCTTGAAAAACTAGATATAGAGATAGAGATTATGAGTGAGTTTGCGTATTGTGATAAATGTACCACTTTAGTAAGTACAAATGCATGTCCTCATGGAAGTCATCATCATGTCAAATACCACAATGAATCTATAATGGAACTTTTCAAACTTGGAATAATCCCACCAACTATTTTAATGAGAAAAGAGATATCTTCTATAATTTTAAGTGAATTATATCCGCAAAGAAAATCAATTTTAAAAAGAATACATCAAAACTTATCAACATCTTCTGGATTAATAGATGAATTTAAAAGTGAAGATTTTTATGATGGTCTTATGGATCTTTACCAAACATCTTCACTTACATAACTATTAAATTATAGTATTATGCAAAGCCTACCTTTATTTAAGACAAATAAAGAGAGGCTTTACTTTTTAATCTTAGCCTCTTTTATAATATCAATAAATATTTTATTTTATTTTTTAGAATATAAAGACTTTATAAAAGAGGAGATATATCAAACAAAAGCTACTGTTTTAAATATATACCCAAAACAGAACCGAGATGTAATAAAAATACAAACAGAAAACTTTATATCATTTACTTCAATCAATAAAAATCATAATTTAACTAAACTTCAAAATATTGAAATTTATTTACTTACAAAAGATATAACTTTTTACAAATATATTAAGGGGTTTTATACTCCAAGTTTTAATTTTCAAGCTCTAGAGATAGAACAAAACTATAAATCAACAATAGATAACTATATACTAAGTCAACATTCATATCAAAATATAAGTTCAATATATAGTGCACTATTCTTAGCAATACCTATTGATGGTGAACTAAGAGATATGTTTGCAAAATTTGGAATATCTCACCTTATTGCAATATCTGGCTTTCATCTGGGTGTTATATCTATGGTTTTTTATTTTATTTTAAATATACTTTATAAACCAATCCATCAAAAATATCTACCGTATAGAAATAGAAGATTTGATATACTTATTATAATCTCCATAGTTTTATTTATATATCTACTTTTTACCAATATGGTTCCTTCACTTTTAAGAGCATTTACCATGTATATCTTTGCAATATTTTTACTTAGAAACAATATAAAAATAGTTAGTTTTGAGACACTATTAATTATTGTTTTGATTTTAATTAGTATATTTCCAAAACTTATTTTTTCATTATCACTTTGGTTTAGTGTAGCTGGGGTATTTTATATATTTTTGTTTTTACACTATTTTAAAGATTTAAACAAATATATTCAAATTATTGTTTTTAATTTTTGGATATATCTATCTATAAATCCTATCACTCATTACTTTTTTGGTACAACAGCATATGAGCAATTAATTTCTCCAATATTAACACTTTTATTTACAATATTTTATCCTCTTATGGCACTCTTGCATATTATTGGGTATGGTGGGGTTTTTGATAGTTTACTTGAAAGTGCAATATCTCTCAATATTGATAGTAAAGAGATATTTACACCTTTTTGGTTTTTTATTTTATACTTAACTGTTAGTTTATTTTCAACTATAAATAAATATAGTTTTTACTTTTTAAATATTTTATCTATTTTATTTAATACCTATTTGTATAATTCTATATAAAATTAGGTGCATCATTAGCAAAAAGTATTAAGTCCCCAAGATGTGTCTCTTTTGCAAGAGTATCTTCAAGTTTTGATTTATCACTTAACATAATAGGTTTTGTACTTTTTATAATTTTCTCCAATACCTTTGCATTTAAATCACCTGTGATGATAACTAAATCAAAGACACTATCTATTGCTTTTGCAAACTCTACATTTGCTTCCATTGTTGACTCTACAATTCCTGGAGTTACAATTATTTTTCGACCCTCATGTGTTGATGCAATTTGTACTGCTTCAAGCATACCCTCAAGATTTCCATTAAAACTATCATCAAGTATTAACTTACCACCAACTTTTGATAAACAAAGTCTATGAGCTACTGGTTCTAATTTATGAAGTGCAACTTTTACTTCATCTATACTCATACCTAATTTTAAACTCATTAAGATTACTGCAGTTAAATTTATAGCATTAAAACTTCCTAAAACTGGTGCATGAAAATGCTCACTATTTCCATCTATTTCAATGTCAAACCATATACCATTTAAATCGCTTCTAGTTATATTTAAACCATTTGGAAATTTTGTGATTGTATCATATTTTAAAATAGGAACACTATCATGTACAAAACCATGAACTAATCTAGGTGATTTTAGTATCTCCATTTTTGTATGTATTATATTATCTAGAGTTTTAAAATATTCAATATGCTGCTCTCCTACACTTCCTATAATCACATATTGTGGTTCTAAAAAATTAGTAATCTCTTCTATATCACCTCTTTCTCTAGCACCTGCTTCAGCGATATATATTTGTGTATTTCCTGGAATATCATCATTTACATCTTTTACTATTCCACCTATTGTGTTTACACTTCGTGGAGTCATATATGTTCTATATTTTTTATTTAACACTTGGAAAAGATAATTTTTTATTGATGTTTTACCATATGATGCGGTTATACAAATAGTTTGTAATCCATTTATAGCTTTTAGATGTTTTTTTGCACTTGATTTAAAATTTACAAAAAATATTCTCTCTAAAATAGTTGTAATTCCATATGTTATAAATAAAGGTAAAAATAATCCCATAGAACTACTACTGCTTGCTATTACTAAACTATCTATAGCAAAAGTAGTAAAAAGTAAAATACCTAAAAATCTTTTAACACGTGAAGTTAGTACAAGTGGTTTATCAAGGTTTTTATTCCAATAAAAAAAGCTAGTCATATATAATAAATAAAAATATATATTAAAATATATCACTGGTAAAATATAAAAAAATAAAATAGGTGTAACAAAATAAACTATATGCCACTGCACTTTATGATGTTTTAAAACTACCCTTTGTAGTTTGTAATTGTACCACTGTAAGTTTGTAATCATATACCAACCCAAACTCATAACAATTAAAATATGTGTAAAAACTTGAAAATACTCCATTAATCACCTTTTCTATAATATATTAAAAAAATATTATACAATTATAATATAAAAATAATGTATAATATCACACGAAAATAAATAGAGGTTAAAATTATGGAAAAAAAAGGTTTATTAATTATAGGAGCTGGTGGCGTTAGTATGGTTGCTACAACTAAGTGTGCTATGAATATTGATACTTTCGAGCATATTACACTCGCTAGTAGAACATTATCAAAATGTGATCTTATTGCATCAAGTGTAAAAGAGAAAACAGGTGTAGTTATAGATACTTGCTCAATAGATGCGGACAATACGCAAGATATTGTAGAGCTAATCAATAAACTAAACTGTAAACTTGTTTTAAATGTGGCTTTACCATATCAGGATTTAACAATAATGGATGCATGTAGTGCAACAAATACTCACTATATAGATACAGCAAACTATGAACACCCAGATGAGGCAAAATTTGAATATAAAGAGCAATGGGCAAAAAATGATGATTTTAAAGATAAAAATCTAACTGCCCTACTTGGAAGTGGATTTGATCCAGGAGTTACAGGGGTATTTGTAAAATATATTGAACAAAACTATTTAGATACTATTGAATTTATTGATATTATGGATTGTAATGCAGGTGATCATGGTTATCCATTTGCTACAAATTTTAATCCCGAGATAAATTTGAGAGAGGTAAGTGCAAATGGTAGGTATTGGGAAAATGGAAAATGGATCGAAACAAAACCATTAGAGATAAGAGTAGACCATGATTATCCAGAAGTTGGAGTAAAACCATCATATTTACTTTATCATGAAGAGTTAGAAAGCTTATCAAAGAACATCAAAGGTTTAAAAAGAATCAGATTTTTTATGACATTTGGTGATTCATATATACAACATATGAATTGTTTAGAAAATGTTGGTATGCTTGGAATAAAACCAGTTATGCATAAAGGTGTAGAGATAACACCAATAGAATTTTTAACTACCCTACTTCCAGATCCAGCAAGTCTAGGACCACGAACAAAAGGGCTTACAAATATTGGTTGTATTTGTGAAGGTTTAAAAGATGGTATAAGAAAGAAATTTTATATCTACAATATTTGCGACCATCAAGTATGCTACAAGGAGACTAATGCACAAGCAGTTAGTTATACTACAGGAGTACCTGCTATGATTGGTAGTAAACTAGTTTATAATGGTACTTGGGATTTAAGAGGTGCAGTTAATGTTGAAGAGTTTGATTCTATACCTTATATGGATGAGCTTATGACACAAGGACTCCCATGGAAAATTATAGAGATGGATATCTAAGAAAGAAATAGGTACAATTCCACCAAAGGTACAGTAAGCAATAGCTTGAATCAATTTCAAGAGGAAAGTCTGAGCTGCTGTGAAGTATGGTTCCATCTAACGGATGGCTAGGGTAACCTAAGGGAAAGTGCAACAGAAAGTAAACTACCCCACTCTTGGACAGAGATGGGGTAAAGGTGAAACGGTGAGGTAAGAGCTCACCAATGTTTAGAGCAATCTTAACAGTTATGTAAACCCAACCTGCAGCAAGAAGAGATGGTATAAACTTCACATTTTTGGCTCTTCGCAAGATTGACTATGTAAATAGTCAACTAGATAAATTATTGTTTATGACAAAACTCAGCTTATCGTTGTACCTTTTAACTACGCATACAACCACAAACACCGACTAATAAAGCCTTTATAAAGAAAATATGATTATAATAAAACGGTACAAAAACATACAATGACATATAAAACCGTGTTAATTACCGTGTTAAGTTTTATAACACGACCGTGTTAAAAAGGAAGTTGATGACAAAGACTAAATATGATGGATTATACTATAGGCTTGATAAAAATAAAAACAAAGTATATGTAGCAAGAATTTATCTAAATGGAAAAGATACTACAAAGACATTGGGTAAAGAACCTCAATTGAATTTAAAAACTGCTAATCGTCTAAGGCTAGAACTAATAGAGGAGCATAAGAATGGAAAGATATCAACATATAAACAGATGCAATATTTTTTTGAACAATATTGTATTTTAAGGCAACCATCACTGACAAAAGATTTTACATACAAAGCTACTCTAAATTGGAATAAGTATCTAAAAAATGAAATAGGTCATAAGTTACCACAAAATATAAATGCAGCAGATATACAAAAAATATTAAATAAGATATTAGAGGCTGGCAAATCAGTAAGTACCACAAAACAAATAAGAGAGATAGTCATAGGGCTTTATAAATTTCTTCCATCTCTAGGAGTCAAAGGACTTGAGAATATAGGTTATCAAACTACACTACCCAAATTTGATAATGCAAGAAATATAGAGCTAACGGATGATGAGATAAAGAGATTATTTGATGCAATATTTAATTATCCAGAAATAAAAATAAGAACGATCTTTATATGGTTACTTCATGGTTGCAGAAAAGGTGAAGTGCTAAATATACGATGGGAAAATATAGATTTAGTTAACAATACTTATAAAGTAGATAGCAAAACGAATAAAATAAACAAAACATTTATATATGATTTAACAGATACCCTACTCCAGGCTTTAAATGAATATGGCATAAAAAACACAGGATTAGTATTTGAGAGCAATACACACAAGGGACAAACTTTTTCAAGAACAGGAATGGATTATCACTGGAAGAATATCAGAATAGAAACAGGTTTAAAAAAACTCAATATGCATGACCTAAGGCACATAGTTGGTGGATTTTCTGTTAATAGCGGATATAGCTTAGAAGTAACAGGAAAAGTATTAGGACATACTACTGCTAACATTACTCAAAGATATTCAAAAGTACAAAGACAAACAGTAAAAAATGTAATAGATGATATGATGCAAACCTACAAAGACAAATAAGACTATTACCTTATTTGACATTTGGTATCTTTTAGGATAACATAACGCTATGAATAATAAAACATGGGATATTACTTTCTTTAATGAAAAAGTAGAAAAAGATACATTTAAACTACCTAAAAGTATTTTATCAGATTTACTAGGTATTTTCGATATGGTTGAAGAAGTTGGGCCTAATTTGGGTAGACCTCATTCTGCTCCATTAAAAGATGGGCTTTTTGAATTTCGTGCAAAAGGTAAAGAGGGTATTGCAAGAAGTATTTTCTGTAATATTATAAACCAAGAAGTTGTAATTTTGCACAGTTTTGTTAAAAAAACAAATGCTGTACCTAAAAAAGATTTAGATTTAGCAAAAAAGAGAAAAAGGGAATTGGAAAATGAAGAATAGACCAACATATAAAGATTTTAAAAAGAAAGCTCTAATGGATGAAGAAATTAAAGAAGGGTACGAAAAATTAAAGCCACTATATGATATAAAACTACAACTTATCAAAATGAGAAAAGACGCGAATCTTACACAGGAAGAAGTAGCTAATATTATGCATACAAAAAGAAGTAATATATCAAGATTAGAAAGCTTTGATTATGAAGCTGCCCCAAAGATTACAACTCTAATTGCTTATGCTGAAGCTACAGGACATCAATTAAAAGTAGAATTTAAATAATAGTTTAGTTTAAAAGCTCAATATCTATAATATCAGATTTGTTATCACTTTCTATAATATACAATAAGATCTCTTTTTTATTAAAATCAGGATGCATAACCTCATGGTATCCTACTCCACCTGGTATAGGTTTATCTTTCATGTAGTAATCATCTAGCCAATTTATATTTCTTTCAAATTCAAGATAATCTTTTATTTTATCACTTATGTCTTTTGCTTTTCTAAAATCAAATCTATATTTTTGCTGCTCGCTATGGGTATTTGACTTACTATCTCTTTTAGATTGTTGATTCTTGTATTTTAAGCATTGTTTTATCCATAATAACCATTTAGAACACATCATTTTTTGGCTTTTAAACTTACCTTTATTAAACTTAGCGAACTTTTCAAACTCTTCATCTATATTATCAAGAGAAGAAGCTTGTTGTATAACTATATAAAACCAAACTAAAGGATAATATGATATAATATACCTATAAAAAGGTGTATTATGAGAGTTAAATATGTAATTACAGAAGAGTTACAAGAGGAACAACCACAAACACCGACTAATAAAGCCTTTATAAAGAAAATATGATTATAATAAAACGGTACAAAAACATATAATGACATATAAAACCGTGTTAATTGCCGTGTTAAGTTTTATAACACGCAACCTCAATTGAATTTAAAAACTGCTAATCGTCTAAGGCTAGAACTAGTAGAGGAGCATAAGAATGGAAAGATATCAACATATAAACAGATGCAATATTTTTTTGAACAATATTGTATTTTAAGGCAACCATCACTGACAAAAGATTTTACATACAAAGCTACTCTAAATTGGAATAAGTATCTAAAAAATGAAATAGGTCATAAGTTACCACAAAATATAAATGCAGCAGATATACAAAAAATATTAAATAAGATATTAGAGGCTGGCAAATCAGTAAGTACCACAAAACAAATAAGAGAGATAGTCATAGGGCTTTATAAATTTCTTCCATCTCTAGGAGTCAAAGGACTTGAGAATATAGGTTATCAAACTACACTACCCAAATTTGATAATGCAAGAAATATAGAGCTAACGGATGATGAGATAAAGAGATTATTTGATGCAATATTTAATTATCCAGAAATAAAAATAAGAACGATCTTTATATGGTTACTTCATGGTTGCAGAAAAGGTGAAGTGCTAAATATACGATGGGAAAATATAGATTTAGTTAACAATACTTATAAAGTAGATAGCAAAACGAATAAAATAAACAAAACATTTATATATGATTTAACAGATACCCTACTCCAGGCTTTAAATGAATATGGCATAAAAAACACAGGATTAGTATTTCAGAGCAATACACACAAGGGACAAACTTTTTCAAGAACAGGAATGGATTATCATTGGAAGAATATCAGAATAGAAACAGGTTTAAAAAAACTCAATATGCATCGAACATTTTTATAGCTAAATCAATACCAGTCCCTTAACTAAAGGATTTGTTTAAAAAATTAATAGTTTTTTCGTGTGTAGAGTAATATTCATTTTAAATTTTAGTAGGAAATTTTAGATTCATCTTTGAAAATAAAGTTTGTAAATTTTCACATACAGTTGGTATTGTTTCAAATTTAATAGCTCTATTTATTGTGTTTAGATTAGTTTGAACTTTTGATAGTTTTC
>JAYEMI010000022.1:0-14394 GCA_034718015.1 Campylobacterota bacterium
CAATTGAAGAGGCTACTTGATCATTCACCTCTCCACTTAACATAATAATTCTATCTTTTAAAAGTCGTGAGTAGATATCATAACTTCTCTCACCTCTTCCTGTTTGTTCAACTACTACTGGTACATATGCCATTATTTAGCAGCTTTCTCATCTAATAGTTTTGTGATAACTTTATTTTCAATCATTGACATTTTAATTGCTGGTAAGTATCCTGCTTCTTCATATTGTTTTATTAAAGCTTGACCATCTTGACCTTGCATCATAGCTTCATAATATAATGTTTGTGTTACCTCTTGATCTGTAACTTCTACAGATTCGGCTTTTGCTAATGAATCAATTATAAATGTAGCTTTTACACTATTAACAGCATCTGGAGTAGCTTCTTCTCTCATTTTTTCAATTTTTTCTTGATCTTCTCTTAAAGCATTTAACTCATCTTCACTCATCTCTCTTACTTTATTGTTAAGTGCTTGATTAATCTCTTGATCTAAAACTGATGTAGGAACTACAAAGTCAATTTTTGACACAAGTGTTTCTAAATATGCTGGTTTTAACTCTTCATTGTAGTATGCTGCTACTGCTTGAGAAGATAATTGCTCTTTTAGTTTCTCTTTTAAAAGCTCAACTGTTGCATTTTCCTCTTGAGGCATCATTTTTTTAGCAAATTCATCATCAATTACTGGAGCTGATTTCTCTTGAATCTCATGTAGTTTTACTTTAAATACAACTTCAGCACCTGCTAAATCTTTTGATTGATACTCTTCAGGAAAAGTTACAGTTATCTCTTTTTCATCTTCATATTTCATACCAATTACTTGATCTTCAAATCCAGGAATAAATGAACCTGAACCAATCTCTAGTGTATGTTTTTCAGCTTTTCCACCATCAAATGCAACACCATCTTTAAAACCTTCAAAATCAATTACTGCGAAATCGCCAGCTTTTGCCATTCTTTTTCTAGCTATCTTAGTTAATGGAGCATTTCCAGCTGCCATCTCATTTAATTTTTCTTCTACTTCAGAATCTTCAACAGATTTACTTTCAATCTCTGGTAGTAAAGTTTTATAATCACCTAATTCAACAGTTGGTTTACAAGATAATTGAATCTCAATATCAATATTTCCATCTTCTTTCTTATCAAACTTAACAATAGCTGGTTCACCAATAATATCATTATTATCAATTTTTAACTCTACCATAGCTTCTGTTAAAATTGCTCTTAACGCTTCACCTTCTGCATCTTGTGTTAATTTATCTGCATATCTGCTCTTTACAACTGATACAGGTACTTTACCTTTTCTGAAACCTTGAACATCCATAGTTTTTGCAGCTTGCTTTGCTAACTTATCTAAGTTTGCCTCTACATCATTTGCTTGTATAGTTGCTGTTACTACTGCGTTTGCTTCATCTTTTTTTGTTGCGTTAAATTCCATTATTATTGAACTCCATATTAATTTTTTTGTGGATTATACCAAAAAAACCCTTTAATCAGATAATTTATCTAATATATATCGTTCTAAATTTGAATGTTTTACCTCATCTTCTATAGCTTTTAGATATATAATTGAAACTTCTTTTGAAAACTCATGAAATGGAAAATGTGGAAAATGTAGTGACCACATCTGTTTTATTCTTTGTTGTGTTACACAATCTCTAGTCCAATCCTTAAAAAAACTAAACATACCAAAAAGTAAAGCTGTAAAAAATATAGCTAATATTATAGATGCATGACAATCTAAAACTTGAAAAATCTCATGAGATAAAAAAGCTAAAGGTATTAAAATAATATGAGCCAAAAATAAAAAAACTACATAAGCTCTACCCAGTCTAAGTCTAAACCCTAGTTTACTACCATCTAGTTTCATACCCTCTTGAAACAGTTGATTAGCAGCTAATAAATCATGTAGTTTTATTGGTTGTTGTGATACTTTATAGATATATGATATTATTTTTAATTTTATATTTTCAAACATTATTTTTCCTCATCTTTTTCATTTACTTTATCGATAAGCCCAGCTTCAATTAAAAAAGGGCTATGGATAAAATCTAATTTTTTTATTCTATCGTAAGTTGCATAACTTAAGTATAAAATATCTTTAGCTCTTGTAACTGCAACATAAAAAAGTCTTCTCTCCTCATCTAAACTTCCACCTTTACTCATCAATGTTCTATTTGGAAATCTTCCATCCATTAAATCAACTACATAAACCTCTTTAAACTCTAAACCTTTGCTTGCATGAACTGATAGAAGATTTACTCCACCACCCTCACTCATCTCTCCACCACCTAATATCATAGCATTTATGAAGTTTTGAAGATTTTTATGTCTTGAAGATAGTTGTTTTAAAGTTTCAACTCTTCTATTTGCTTTAAATGAAGCAGTTTGCTTTAAACTTTCATCTATTGTTCCATCTTTTCTTTTACCTCTAACTGTAGAAAGTATCTCAACAATTGATTTAAAAAACTTGTGATCTTGTATATGTTTTATCATATTTAAAGGATTTTGAATTCTTTTTAACTCTTTCATTAAGGTATAAAAGTCATACAAAAATATACCGCCCTCTAAAGTTAATTTTGGATGTTTTAAAATTGCATTATTTAAAAACTTCATCTCCCAACCTAAATCTTTAAACTTTGCAGTTGATCCCATCTCTATAAAATCATCAAATAGTCCAAGTTGTACATTTGTAGTTTTTGTACTTTTATATGGTTTTATTATGGAGTTGTCTGGGTTAAATAACCCATGAAATAAATTTCCATGTCCTACTCGAACCAAAGCTTCAAAAATATCTTTTGCTACAGCTTTTCCTATCCCTTTTCCATATTCAATTAAATGTATAAAAGCCATCATATCATTATGATTTACAAGTAAAACAATAATATCAAGTACCGCTTTTATCTCCCTTGAGTCAAAAAAACTATGTCCACCTTTTCTTTTACACTCAACACCCATATCTCTTAAATTTGCTTCAATCCCATCTGCACTTGAGTTATTTCTATATATTATTGCTATATCATTAAGTGGAGTGGTTGATTGAGTTATCTGTTTTGAGATAAACTCATACTGGTTGTATAACTCATCAAATTTTAATAAAGATGGTGTATGGGGTTTCTCTTGCCTTACAACCTCTAAAGCTTTTTCATAAATTCTAGGATTATGTAAAATCACTTTATTTGCAAGGTCAAGAATTGGTGCAGTTGAACGGTAGTTTTTGTTTAATGTAAATATTTTTGCACCATCATATCTTCCATCAAACGAAGATATAATTCCTATATCACTTCCATTAAATGCATAGATACTTTGATCATAATCCCCTACACAAAATAAACTTTTTGGTTTAAATCCATCAAGTATTTTTCCTTGAAGTGGATTTGTATCTTGATATTCATCTACTAAAATCTCTATAAAATCAAACTCTTTCTCTTTTTGAAGTTCCAACATATTCATTAAAAGATCATCAAAGTTTACATAACCGTATACTTTTTTTAATTTATTAAACTCATCAACTACATCTTGGTATATTAGTAAATAATCATTATGATCACTATTTTTATTACCCATCCAAGTTTCAAAATCCTCTTCATAACTACTATTTAAAAACAAGCTATAGATATCATACAAATATCCACCATCATAAGGTTTTGTATCACTTTGTTGAGTAAATACTCTTTTTTCATATATAGATTTAAAAAGTGTTTTTAGTTCACTTGGCTGCTTAAGTGTTATTTTTTTCTCAAACTTTTTAAGAAGTTTGTAACTTACACTATGAAAAGTTCCAGATACAATTGCTTTTGCTGTTGCATCATCAAAAAATTTAGCAACTCTCATAATCATCTCGGCTGCTGCTTTATTTGTAAAAGTTAATAAAAGTATCTGTTCTGGTTTTACTCCACTATGAAGTAGATGTCCAATTCGTCCAACTATTGTTGAAGTTTTACCAGTTCCAGCACTAGCAATTGTAAGGTTGTGACCAAGATGACAAGTTGCTGATGAGTGTTGTTCTATATTTAAATTTGATAAAGGCAATAGCTAGTTTTCCTTGAATTATTTTAAGACGCGGATGATACTATATTAGTGGTTAATTTGTTATTATATTAAAAATAATTTTTATCTATTAATAAACTTTGTTTTAAAAATATCTTTTAAAGTATCATTTAATCCATTTGAATTAAACATAATAAGTTCTCTATAAACTCTTTGTAGATTTTGATTTGCTAATACAGATTTTCCACCAATTAGTATCATTGAAGTAGTAACTATATCTTGAACTAAACTAAATAACTCAACTCTTAAAGTGTCTAATTCATATATATCTGTAGAGTGTGTTATTTTATTTTTTATTGTTTCTAAATCGTAAGTAGCTTTTGATTTAAACTGTTTATTTTTTGATTCTAAAATAGCATAAACAGCTAATCCATATAAACAAAAATGGACCGTTTTTGAAGCAGATTTTGCTTTTGTATAGCTTCCAATTTGATTTGATGAAACTATATCTTCATCTTTTACAAAAAAATCTTTTAATTCTATATTTACTGTATTTAAGGAATGTGCTACAAATACTTCACTTGGTTCGTCTATACTAAAGCCATCTTGAGATTCAAATTTTGCTATTACCTCATATTCAAGATCATCACAATGAAAACCAATAAGTAGTGTATCAAAGATTTTATATCCACTAGCCCATGTTAAAGTACCATTTAGTTCATATCCACCATCAACTTTCTTTGCACTCACTACTGTTACTGGGGCTCTTAGATGATTTATGGATATTCCACATTTTTTCTTTAAATAATACTCTTTTTTACTATAGTTATTTTTTTTCATTATATTATATGCTGCTAAAATTTGTATAGTTAAAAAAGATAAAGCTCCAGATACACTAGAAAGATATGTAAAAAGCTCAAGTTTTAATTTATCTTGGATACTTTTTTCGAGATGAGTTATATCTAAAACTCCACTTTCACACACTACATCAAAAAGTTTTTTTAACTCTATATAGTCTTTATCTGCTTTATTAGCATCAAACTTTTTTAAATCATTTATTAGGTCTATTAGTTGTTGTTGATATTGTTTTATATTCATACACTTTACTCTCTTTTGATTTTTGATTAACTATTTACTTTTCTATCTAGCACTTTCTCAACAGATTGAATTTTTGTTTTCAACCTATTTTCACAATTTTTTCTAATATCAAATTTTAGCGATGAATATACTCTTTCACAATCATCTAGTTGTTCATAAGCTAACTCTATGATACCCAACGCTTCTTTCATACTTGAAGCCTCTATTACTGTACCCATTGGTGTTAGCTGATATGGTACACCTGATTTATCTATAGCATCTATTATTTTACTTACCTGCTTTGATACTGAAGCACCTTCTCTACACTCTTGTGATGTTGGAAACATACTAAACTCTAATAATACTGACAACATTTGCTTTAAAACCTCACTTTTTTCTTGTTTAAAATTTTGTTTTTGATGCACAAAAATGATACAAGGATTGTACCAAAAAGATATTAAAATATCTAACACAAAAAATACTAATTATTGGTATAGTTGAAAATTTAAAAAGGAATTTTTCCAAAAATTATATCATTGTGTTTTACATATCTATCACATTTTTTTCCACCAAGAGATAAACAAATATCTTGCCATCTTTTTGTATGTCCACCATTTTTCTTAGAAAAATCTCCAAGTTTGAACATCAAAGCATGAGCATACTCATGTGGCAATACAAAATCGACCATATACTCAACACTCTCTTGAAAACGATTCTTATTTAAAACTATTTTAATCTCTTTATGTTGTGTGTAAACTGCTAATCCAAAAAGGTTATTTTTCATCTTGTCTGATATTAGTATTGGTACATTAAAGTATATTCCATATTTTTGCTGTATTATATTTACAAGCTGATGGTTTTTTTTATCTATTTTTTTCATAATATCAGATGATAATGGGTTACTTTTAAAATGACTATCGTTATATAAAATAACTCCAAGCATAACAATACTTGAAAGTGTAAAGTATATAAAAATAAGTTTAATTTTTGAGATTGTCATATGCCACTGCTAGTTTTTCCGTTCATGCATCACCACCAAATATTATTAATACATCATTCATATTTAACTCCTATTGTTATTTTACAACTCTTTTATCAAATATGGTTTAAATTTATTTTTTAGATAGCTTTGATAATGGTTATCATTTATATTATTTTAAGTTGATAATGGTTATCATTACAAAAAAACATAGGATTTAATATATGAAATTATCTCAACTAAACAAAAACAGTGAAGCTATTATTACAAAAATAAGTGCAAATGATGATTTAAAACAGAGATTTTACTCTTTTGGCATTGTAAAAGGTGCTTCAATTTATGTTGAAAACATAAGTTTGGCAAAAAATACAATAGAGATAAATGTAGATGATACAGATATAGGTCTTCGAGTAGTTGAAGCAGACACTATAGAAGTAGAGATAGTATAATGACACCAATGAAAATAGTTCTAGCAGGACAACCAAATGTAGGAAAATCTTCACTTATAAATGCGATGACAGACTCAAGATTAAAAGTTGGTAACTTTAGTGGTGTTACTGTTGAGCATACTCAGATATGTTTTGAGCATCATTGTCATGCAATAGAGATGATAGATCTACCAGGGACTTACTCTATAAATGGATTTTCTCAAGAGGAAAAAGTAGCTAAAGATTATCTAAAAGAGCAAGAGTATGACATAATAATAAATGTAGTTGATGCTACCCATCTTACAAGAAATTTGCTTCTTACTTTAGAACTTTTAAATCTAAACAAGAAAATGGTTTTAGCTTTAAATATGTATGATGAAGCAAAAAAAGAGGGTATCAATATAGATGTAGCTCAAATAGAAGCTATTACAGGTATCCCTACTATTGCAGTTTCTGCAAACACAAAAGAGGGAGTTGATGATCTTTTAGAACTAGTTCATAACTACTATGACGCACCACAAAGAATCCCATCAAATATAATATACAATGATACTATTGAAGAGGAGCTGTATCATTTAACAAAACTTTTTGATAATAAAAAATTCAAATACAAAGATCTTACTAGTTATGAGATGGCAATAAAACTTATATATGAATATGATGATTTTTATGAATTTATTCATGATAAACCAATTTTTGCATCAGTTCAACCTATTTTATTAATAGCAAATGATAAAATAACTACATATTTTGAGATTGATGATATGATAGAGATACAAGCAGAAGAACACTACTCTATAGCTCGAGGGATTAGAGCAGAAACTGTTAAAAGAGATGATAAAAAACCACCAAAAAAACTAACAAAAAGAATTGATGAAATTCTAATAAATAAATTTGCAGGTATCCCTATATTTTTATTTTTTATGTGGGGATTATTTCAACTAACATTTACTTTAGGGGCAATTCCAATGGATATTATTGATGCCTCTTTTGGTTGGCTAGGTGATGCTGTAGGGGAAAATATATCCCATGATGGACTTCGATCTTTAATAGTCGATGGAATTATTAGTGGTGTTGGTGCTGTTGTTTTATTTTTACCAAATATTATAATACTTTATATTGGTATTGCTTTACTTGAAACTACAGGATATATGAGTAGAGTTGCTTTTTTACTTGATGGTTTTTTTCATAAATTTGGACTTCATGGAAAAAGTTTCATACCACTTGTTACTGGTTTTGGTTGTTCTATTCCTGCTTATATGGCTACAAGAACTCTAAAAAACCAAAAAGATAGACTTATTACCCTTTTTATTATAGGTTTTATGAGTTGTGGAGCTAGACTTCCTATATATGTCTTATTTGCTGGAGCATTTTTTAGTAAAGAGCAAGCTGGAAATGTTATATTTCTTATTTATATAGCTGGAGCTATTTTGGGTCTTGTTATGGCTAAAATTTTAAGAGTTACTGCATTTAAAGGGGAAGATGAGCCATTTGTAATGGAGATGCCAAAATACAGAATTCCAACATTAAAACTAATATATACAATAGTTTCAAGTGAAGCTTGGATGTACTTAAAAAAAGCAGGTACATATATTCTAGCTGCAACTGTACTAATTTGGTTTGCTTCAAACTATCCTAAAACAGACCCTCTTTTAGGGGCAAAAGTACAACTAGAGCAAAGTTATTTAGGACAACTAGGTAAAAGTAGCCAATGGATTTTTGAGCCTTTAGGATTTGACTGGAGACAAACAGTTGCATTAGAAACAGGGTTAGCAGCAAAAGAGGTAGTAGTAGCTACTCTAGGTATTTTGTACAATGTAGGTGATGATTTAGATGAGACAAGTGGTGCTTTACTTGCAGAGATTAAAAAGCAGATACCATTTCCAAGTGCTGTTTCATTTATAGTATTTGTGATGATATATCTACCGTGTGCTGCAGCATCTGTTGTATTTGCAAAAGAAGCTGGTGGTTATAAATATTTAGTTTATCTATTTTTATTTACCACTGTTACTGCTTGGATTATGAGTTTTATTGCTTATAGAGTTGCATTGGCTTTAGTATAAATATATGTTTGTTTTAATACCTTTAGTTATTGTTTTTTTATCTCTTTCATATATTTATGTAAATGATAATTTGAGTATATATACACAAATAGGTTTATATATACTTATGATTACTGTATCAATTATATCTATTGTTATATATAAAAAGATAAAATACAATATGAAAGAACAAGACAACAATCAAATAAGATTAGAGATATTAGAGTTAGAAAAGAAACTCAAAACCTCTACAGATAAAACCCTATTAAACTCAATAAAACAAAAAATTAAACAAAGAGAAAAAGAGATTTTATAAATATGGTTTATTTTTTTGATAAAAGAATTATCTCACATTTTAATTTTGAACTTATTTTATTAGTATTGCCACTAATATTTTTATCTCACTATTTAATAACTGAAACAAGTGTGATGCTTGCAAATAAACAACTTGTCTATTTTTCACTGTCTTTATTTGCTTTTATTGTTATATTTATTATTCCATTTAGAAAACTGATGCATTTTATCCCATATCTTTATTGGTTTGGGATATTTTTACTTCTTTGTGTTGAGTTTTTTGGTATTACAAAGCTTGGTGCTACTAGGTGGCTTAATATACCATTTACACACTTTACTATTCAACCATCAGAACTTTTTAAACCAGCATTTTTACTTATGATGGGCTTTTTAGTATACAATAATCCACCACCAAAAGATGGATATAAACTAAAAGATTTTTTGTATTTCTCTTTTTATATATTATTGCCATTTTTACTTATTGCAAAAGAACCAGACTTAGGTACTGCTCTTGTACTTCTTCTTGTAGGATATGGGGTGCTTTTTTTAGTAGGAATAAATATGAAAATAATCATCTCTATTTTTTTAATACTACTTTTTTCATCACCTTTTATATATACTTATCTAATCAAAGATTATCAAAAAAAAAGGATATCTGATTTTATAAGCAAAGAGCCTAGCTATCATGTCAAACAATCTTTAATAGCAATAGGTTCAGGTGGTGCCATAGGTAAACAAAAAGAGGATGCAACACAAACTCAACTAAAGTTTTTGCCTATTGCTACGAGTGATTTTATCTTTGCTTCATTTGTAGAAAGATACGGTTTTATAGGATCAGTTGGATTGATATTTTTATATCTTTTACTTATAATCCATCTTTTACTTTTGCATAATCACTATAAAAAAGACCACATGATAAGTGTGTTTTCCAGTGGCTTAGCCTTACTTATATTTCTAAATATGAGTGTAAATATCCTTATGGTTATTGGATTTGCCCCTGTTGTTGGTTTACCTTTACCACTATTTAGTTATGGTGGCAGTTCATTTATCAACTTTATTATTTTATTTGCAATTTTAGAGAATTTAATAGCTTTTAGATTTATGGATACATATTTTTTTGATAGAAAGATGTGATTTTTATAAATCACACAATTTAGATACAATATAAAAAAAGATCAAGGGTTATTTTGACAGATATAATACTCACAACTTTAAATGGTAGATATATGCATAGTGCAATAGGTCTTAGATACCTATATGCAAATCTTAAAGAGTTACAAGCAAAAACTACCATACAAGAGTATGTCATAAATGAAAAGATCCAAGATATTACTGAAAAGATTTTATCTTTTAGTCCAAAAATAGTAGGTATAGGTGTGTATATATGGAATGCATCTGATGTATCTGAATTAATACAAACTATCAAAAAAGTAAGCCCAAATACTATAATAGTGCTTGGTGGTCCAGAGGTCAGTTATACACCTTTTAGAGTTGATATGAGTATGGCTGATTATATTATACAAGGTGAAGGAGAGGTTCAATTCTATGAGCTTTGTAGAGAATTACTTGAGAATAATAAAGTAGAACAAAGAACTTTTCCACCAAAAGAACTGGAGCTCTCAAATATAAAACTTCCTTATAAGTACTACAATCAAAATGATATAGACAACAGATATATCTATGTTGAAGCTTCAAGGGGTTGTCCTTATAGTTGTGAGTTTTGCTTATCCTCTATAGATAAAAAAGTAAGAAACTTTGATATAGATGATATCTTAAAAGAATTTCAAACTCTTTGGGATAAAGGGGTACGAAACTTTAAATTCATAGATAGAACATTTAATCTAAATATTAAAATAGCCACTAGACTTCTTGATTTCTTTTTAGAAAAAGATGAGCCTTATACTACACACTTTGAAGTTATACCAGATAATTTTCCATTGGCACTTAGAGAGAAAATAAAGCTATTTCCTCCCACTTCACTACAACTTGAAATTGGTATACAAACTCTAAAAAAAGAGATAGCATTAAATATAAAAAGAAATTTAAACATACCAAAAATCAAAGAAAATTTAGCATTTCTAGAAAATGAAACAAACGCTCATATACACCTAGACCTAATTATTGGACTTCCAGGGGAAAGTATAGAAAGTTTTGGAGAAAATCTTGATTATCTATGTAGTTTGAGTAAAAGTGAAGTTCAAGTTGGAGTTCTAAAAAAACTTTCAGGAACAACACTAAATAGACATGATGAGATATTTGGGATGGTTTACAGTGATATTCCACCATATGATATTTTAGCAAATGATTTAATACCATTTAACAAAATGCAAGAGATGAAAAGATTTGCAAGATTTTGGGACTTAGTTTACAATAGTGGAAACTTTACAAAATCATTTAACTTTTTAGTAAAAGATAAAAGTGTGTATGAAACATTTTCAAATTTTTCTTTATGGCTATATGAACAAACTCACTCAACATGGCAAATATCTCTTGATAGATTATCAAAATTTTTATTTGATTATATTACTCTAATTCAAAATCATGATAGAAAAATAACAGCAGACATAATAATAGCTGACTTCTTAAAAATAGGAGGTAGAAAACTACCAAGCTTTTTAAGAGAATTTACAGATATAAATATCAAATCAAGTCATACAAAAATAAACTCTAAGAATAAAAGACAACAAAAAAGAGCTGATTAATAAAATAAAAAGTGCAATCAATCTTATAAGCGATACTAAACATCATAAATAATGCAAAAGACGCCCTACAAGAAGTTGCCTTGGGTAATGCTTTAATTAAAATAATATTAAAAATAAGAAAATAACTATAACTTTTAATAATAAAAATGATAAAATAGTTATAGAAATATCTGATAATGCAGGTGGTGTCATCTACTATAATAGAAAAGATAAGATTCTTAAGTTTGCAGGAGCTGAGACACCACTATTTTATGTAGACAATTACGGTGAATTTCATACAGTAAAAGGAAATCGTTACTCTGTAGGATACAAAAAGTGTGCTATGGATTATGAATATAAAGAAACAGTCCTTGAAGTGCAAGAGGGTATGAAGTTTTATTGTACAACAGATGGATACTTAGATCAAAATGGTGGAGCCAAGGATTTTCCATTTGGTAAGAAAAGATTTGGAAATATCATAAAAGAAAACCATAAAGAGTCTATGGCAGAACAACAAACTATTTTTATGTATGAGATGGATGAATATGAAAATGCTATAGAAAATAACGATAGAAATGATGATATGACAGTAATAGGGTTTGAGATAGGGGGAAATGATGGAGCTAAATGAGGATAAGATAGTAGGTTATCTTGATAATTTTTTAAATAATGAATATGTACAACTTGATAAAAATTTAAAAATGATACTAAAAGATTATAAGAGAAAAAGTAAAAGGCTAAATACTATTGTTAAACAAAGTGATAAACAACAAGCACAATTACTAAAGCTAAACGAAGAGTTAGACGAGTATAAAAATCACTTAGAACAAAAAGTTGAAGAGGAGATTGCATTAAGAAAAGAGAAAGAAAAGATGCTTTTTCAGCAATCTAAACTTGCAGCAATGGGTGAGATGATGGATGCAGTTGCACACCAATGGAAACAACCTATAAACATCATAAATATGCAAGTTGATATGATGGGTTATGATTTTGAAGATAAGTTAATAGATCAAGAGTATGTAGATAAATTTCAGAGTAAAATCTCTAATCAAGTAAAACATATGACTAGTACGCTTAAAGAGTTTAGAAGTTTTTTTAGACCAAATAAAGAGGTGGAAGAGTTTGATATTAAAGCTATGATTGATAGTGTACTACTTCTTGTAAAAGATGAGTTTATGAAAAATCAAATTACTATAGAGGTTGATGAGCAACAAAACTTTAGTTTAAGTGGAATTGAAAATGAATTTAAACATCTAGTATTAAATATCATAAACAACTCTAAAGATGCATTTAATGATAACAATATCAAAAATAGAATTATAAAAATAGATATCTTAAGTGATGAAAATACAAAATCTATAGAGATACAAGACAATGCAGGTGGTATCCCTACAAATATCATAAATGATATTTTTAAAGCAAATGTAACATCAAAAGCCGAGGGTAAAGGTACTGGCATTGGGCTATATATGAGTAGTCAAATAGCGACTAAACATAACGGTACACTAGATGTAGCAAACTGTGAAGATGGAGCAAAGTTTATTTTTCAAATAGGTTAGTAAATATGAAGTGAATGTCGTGTAGAGCGTCTTATTTAATTAAATATATTTTTGATTTTTAAAAAACCAAGTCTAAATCCACTATATTTCATTATTTTTGATAATGACTTCCATTGTTGTTTTGAATAGCATGGATTAGGGCACTTTCTACATCTTGGTTTTTCCTCATGTGGACACTCTATTAATCTTTGTATTGAGTAGTTAAGTATCTCGTTACAAGATAGACATAAATTCGTTTTTATTGTATATTTTTCTTTTTTATAAACTATATTCAAATCATAATAATTTTGTTCTTTATGTTTTGATGAGCAAAAAGTCGATATAAATTTATCTAGTGTTTCAATCTCTACTTTAAATTTCTCATTTGTCATATTATAGTGATTATCTCTTGTTTATTTAGATATATATTTTCAACTCTTTTTTGCCAAAGTATTTTAAAAAGAGACTCTTCATCTTTTGAAGCTATTTTTCTCATTATTTTCCCCATTAGCTCTTGTTGATTTGGTTCTGGTAAAACTGTTGATGGATTATAATATACATCTACTGTTTGATTTGTATCTAAACGCGTAAATTTAACACTGCTTTTAATATCACTATTATAAAACATTAGATTTGTCCTATTGAACTTTTTATTAATACCTTTAAATCCATAGTCAGTAGTAGCACCAGTTATATTAGCAATTACAGACCCAATTACACCAGCAACTCCATCTTGCATATTTTCTTTAAAAGATACTTTTATCTCACCCCTTACAGGTATACTGTCATGATATAATTCTTTTAGTCCAGCAAGAGTACAAAGGTAAGCTCCCAATACAGTAGGACAACTATGTCCTGCCATCTTAACAATATCAAGATAAGTAAACTCTATAATTCCATCCTCAAATGTACCTAAAAAGTTTGATAAATTATCTTGTAACTTTATTGTTTCAATGTTATTAAAAAAGTTTGGATATTTCATATGTAATTCCTGATTTATTTTTATTATTATATATAAATTAAACTTACTAAAGAGAATATTTTTTATTCGTTAAGCTTAAGAATTTATTATCCAACTGTTTTAAACTGTTAAAATGGGGCAAAGTATATTTTTCAAATAAGTTAGTAAATACGATAAATTATAAAACTTATCGTTGATTCTTACTCAATAATATCTTAACATACAAAAAGATACAATAAAAAATAAGTTTAAGATTAAAGTGAAAGAAAGAGATAAATAACATGAACTTAAAAAAACTACCAATAGGGATACAAACGTTTTCAGAGATAATCAATAAAGATTATTTGTATATAGACAAAACCAATATAGCTTATGATTTGATAACTAAAGAGAGTAAATATATATTTT
>JAYEMI010000023.1:0-14274 GCA_034718015.1 Campylobacterota bacterium
TGCTATATTTGTATCTTTATGTAGTGGTGTTCTTGAAAAGCCATTACTATCTCAAATGGTAGTTCTTGGGTCTATGAGTATAGGTGGAACAATAATTGGAACAGAAAGCCTACCAGATGCTCTACAAATTGCAAGTGATAGTGGAGCCAAGAAGATACTCCTTCCTGCCCTTGATATGGCACAAATGGCAAAAGTTCCACCAGAGCTAATGAGTAAGTTTCAGTTGATTATTTACTCAGACCCTATTGATGCAGTGTTTAAGGCTGTTGGTGTAGAGTAAGTAATATCTCCGTTCTTTTTTTCACGGATATAGACCCCTGTTTTATTTGTTCTAACCATTAAAATCTGCTTTCTTTTTAGCATCATTTTAGCATCATAGTAGTATAATCTTCAAACATTAAAAAATGATTTAGGGTAAATAATGAAACAATACATACAATTAATAAGCATATTAGACCGTGACAACCGTGACAATAGAAGCCTTTGCAGTAGTTCTCGGCAAGGTACACCTGTAGTTGTTACAGTAAACTAAGTTTTAGATATCAATAAGGATGGGTGAGAGTTAATAGCTTTCACCCTTTTTTATATATAATAAAATAAAAATTAGATACAATCACACATAAAAATATAAGGTAAAACTATGCAAAAAGAAACAATAGCACTACACGCAGGATATGAAAAAGATACGCAAGGAACTATGGCTGTCCCTATTTATATGTCAACTGCATACGAATTTAGAGATAGTGAGCATGCAGCAAATTTATTTGCCTTAAAAGAGCTTGGAAACATATATACAAGACTTATGAATCCAACAAGTGTAGTTTTTGAAAAAAGATTTGCCCAACTTGAAGGTGGAGTAGCTGCAATAGCAACTGCAAGTGGAATGGCTGCTATTTTTTCTTGTATAGTAAACCTTTGTGAAGCTGGAGATAATATTATTGTTGCAAATGCAGTATATGGAGGAACTTCAACTCTAACAGATCATACAATAAAAAGATTTGGGATTGAAACTAGAAAATTTGATGTTGCAAATCCTTCTAATTTAGAAGAACTGATTGATGAAAAAACAAAACTTATTTTATTTGAATCATTATCAAATCCAAATTTACAAATTGCAGATTTTCAATCAATTGTAGATATCTCTAATAAACATAATATTATTACTGTTGTTGATAATACTGTAGCAACTCCGATGTTATGTAACCCTATAAAACTAGGTTGTGACATAGTTGTACATAGTACAAGTAAATATACTACAGGGCAAGGTTTAGCTCTTGGTGGAATTATAGTTGATAGTGAAACAAGTGGTGAAAAGATTAAAAATAACGCTAGATACAATCACTTTAATACTCCTGATGAATCATATCATGGACTAGTATATTCACAATTACCATTTCCACCTTTTATTATGAGAATATTACTTTCAGTATTAAGAGATTTAGGTGCAACACCTAGTCCTTTTAACTCTTGGCTTATGATACAAGGTTTAGAAACTCTTAGTCTAAGAATGAAACAACACAGTTCAAGTGCATTAAAAGTAGCAAAATTTTTAGAATCTCATGTAAAAGTAAAAAAAGTAAATTATCCAGGCTTAGAGACTGATTCAAATTATCAAAGAGCACAAAAGTATTTAATAGGTGGAAATAGTGGACTTCTTAGTTTTGAAGTAGAAACTTTAGAAGAAGCAAAACAGATAGTGGATGGAGTTGATATATTTAGTATAGTTGTTAATATAGGGGATAGTAAATCTATCATAACACATCCTGCATCAACAACTCATCAACAATTAAGTAGTGAAGAGTTAGCACAAGCAAATATTGGAGAAGGTTTAATAAGACTTAGTATAGGGCTTGAAAATGCAGATGATCTAATAGCAGATTTACAAAAGGTTTTGGGTTAGTTATTGGAAATTACGACAAAGATAGCTAAATTTTCTTCCCCTTTATATTTAGAAAGTGGAAGGATTTTAGAATCATATCAAATAGCTTATGAGACCTATGGAAAATTAAATGATGATAAGTCAAATATCATAATAATAACTCATGCTTTAAGTGGAAGCCATCATGCAGCTGGGTACTATGAAGGTGATAGAAAACCTGGATATTGGGATGACTTAATAGGTGATGGAAAAGCTGTAGATACTACAAAGTACTTTGTAATAGCCACAAATAATATAGGCTCATGTTTTGGTTCTACTGGTCCTATGAGTTTGGATAAGAATGGTAAACCATATAGGTTTAAATTTCCTGTTTTGACTATATCAGATATTGTAAAAGCTCAAATGTCACTTTTGAAATCTTTGGATATTACACATGTAAAAGCTATTATTGGTGGATCTATGGGTGGTATGCAAGCCTTATGTTATGCTATTGAGTACCCAAACTTTGCAGATATGATTATACCTTTAGCTACTACTGCTTATACAAGACCATGGGCTGTTGCATTTAATAAAGTTACAATAGAAGCGATTAAAAATGATCCAGATTTTAAAGGTGGATATTATGAATCAGATGATATTAAGAAGAATGGTCTAAAAGGTTTAGCAGTAGGTAGAATGGCTGGGCATATCTCTTATTTATCAAAAGACTCAATGGATGATAAATTTGGCAGAAGGTATGTAGAACAAGATGGTTTATATGAACTTTTTGGAAGATTTGAAGTTGAGAGATATTTAGAATATAATGGATATAACTTTCCACATAACTTTGATCCATTAAGTTACTTATATATTGTAAAAACAATCAATATATTTGATGCTGCTCGTGGTGGAGATAAACTAGAGGATGCACTAAGAAAGATAAAATCAAAACTACATCTTATATCTTTTAGTGGTGATATGCTATTTTTTCCAGCAGAGATGCAGGAGATATATAATACTATGAATAAAGTAGGTAGTAAAGATATTTGTACATATGATATGATTCAAAGTGAATATGGTCATGATGCTTTTCTAGTTGAAGTAGATAAATTTAAAGATAAGATAACAAAAATGTTAGAGGGAAAATATGAGTAATACTGAAAAAAAAGAAGAATTAAACTTTGAAAATAAAGTAGATAATGCTAATAAATTATTAGAACAATTAATAGATCCAGAGATTACATTAAGTAATAGTGTGAGTATTTATAAAGAGGGGATGAAAGAGTTAGAATCAGCTCAAAAGCTATTAGATGAAGCAAAATTACAGTTTGAAGAGTTAAATAAATAATAACTCCTCTTTTGTTTTATAATTCGCTTAAATCTTTTAGTGTGCTTATATTAGCAGCAAGTTTGTTATTTACCTCTAAAAACTCTAGTTCAGGTATAGAATCAGCTACAACTCCAGCACCTGCTTGAAATATAACCGTATCATCTTTTATTAATGTTGTTCGTATAGTTATAGCACTATCCATATTTCCATCAAATCCAAAATAAGCAATACTCCCACTATAAAAACTTCTTTTGAGTTTCTCAAATTTTGCTATTAATTCCATAGCTCTTATTTTTGGAGCTCCCGTCATAGTTCCTGCCGTAAAAGTTGCAGCAAATAGATCAAACATATCGTATTTTTCATCTAATAAAGCTTCTACATCAGTTACTAAATGCATCACATGTGAGTATTTTTCTACTCTCATCTTATCTGTTACTTCAACCGTTCCAGTTGCAGCAACTCTACCGACATCATTTCTGCCAAGATCAATAAGCATAACATGCTCTGCTACCTCTTTTGGGTCATTTAAAAGTTCATGTTCCATCTCAAGGTCTTTCGCAACTGTTTTACCTCTTTTTCTAGTACCTGCAATTGGTCTTAAAAGTATTCTATCATCTGTAAGTCTAACCATAACTTCAGGACTACTTCCAGCTATACAAAAATCTTCATATTCTAATAAAAATAGATAGGGACTAGGGTTTTTTGAGCGTAACATTCTATAAAAACTTAAATTATCAAGTTTTGCTTTTTGAGTATATCTGTTTGTCATAAGGATTTGAAAAACATCTCCACTTCTTATCATCTCTTTTGATGAAGCTATCATCTCAAAAAATTTCTCTTTTGTATGCGTAAATGCACCATTATCTAATAGGGTTGCTTTTTTTAAAGGTGTGTATGAAAAAGGTTCTTTTAGTTTACTATCAATTATATCTATGTAGTGTTTCATATTATTCATAGATGTTACAATAGTAAGCTGTGAACTTTTATGAGAGTAAACTAATACCATTTTAGGTCGTATTAAATCACAATCAGCAATATTGATATTGTCTTCTAAACCAATCATAGAGTCTTCCAAAACAGGCTCAAAGGTTGAAACCATATCATAGCCCATATTACCTATAAAACCATCAATAAGACCAATTCCTAATTCTGTTCCTTTGTTTTTATAAAGATTTTTATCTATATTTTTGTAATATTGTTTTAAAAAGATAAAAGGATTTTTATCTATCTCTTGCACTTTTCCATCTTCATTTTTATAAAAACTTGTTTGGTTCTTATGCCAAACTCTCTCTCGATCACCTATAAAAATATAACTAAAATTACCATCACTACTATTTACTACTGATTCAAAAAGAAATGTTATCTCATCTTTAAAAATAGTTTTTACTTTTTCGTATATAGATACAGGAGTAAACTGATCTAAAAAAATTGTTTTATTAGAAAAATCCATATATACCTCTTAAAACTTTAATATATATGCATTTTTATTGTTAAAATCTTTTCTAATTTTATCAATATATTTAGAGGCAACTTTTTTTGTAGGATATGCACCTATTAAAACTTTATTGTAAGTTTTACCTTTTATATCCATAGTATGAACTGTATAATCATAACCTTTTTTTGAGATATTAGATAGAAATTTATCAGTTGGTTTTTTACTAAATGCACCTATTTGTACATAATAACCTTTTATGTTGCCTTTTTTCTGTTTAGTGAAGTTTGTCTCTTTAGGGGTTGGTAAGTTAGCTTCTTTTTTTCTAACAACTGTTTTCTTAGGAGGTTCAAGCTCTTTTTGTACTTTTTTTACAACCTTTTCTTTTGGAGGAGTGACTTTTCTTTCAACAGGTTTTTTTACAACAGGTTTTATATCTTCAACTGGTTCTTCAATCCCAAAAAGATCTCTTGGTTGTTCTTTTTTAGCTACAGTTTGTTTAATGTTAACAGGAGATTTCTCTTTTATTGGATCAGGTAAAATGATATCTTTCTTTTCAATATCATTGATTTGTAAATCATCAATAGTTTTTTCTTTTTTATTAATTACACTTTCATATTTCTCTTTAGTATCAATTTTATCTAATATTTTATCTTTATCGATTGAAACCACAGGTTTGTTTTGATTTATCACTTTATCTTCTTGATTGTTGTTTGAGATAACTCTTATAACTACAATAGTAATTATAAAAAGTAAAATCAATGCTAATCCTAAAATAATATATTTCTTTTTATTTTTGTTAGTAGCATCTGGATTTAGCATAATATCTTCTAGTTGGTTAATCGTAGAGTCATCACTAGAATCTTTACCAAATGAAAGGTCAACATAGGCAGAATCTGAATCATCTAGTCTAAATTCATTGTCTGCTTCTGTTTTTTTTACAGAATCCCTCTTTTTTTGTTCAAGTTTATTTTGTTCTTCCATAAGTTTTGCTTTATCTTGTTCTAAACCAACGTTTCGTAAAAATTCTTTTCCATCTACTTCCATGACTCTACCCTTTGTAGTTATTTATTATAAATTAATAAGTTGACTTTGTATATATCACAAAATTTTTAGCTAACTCTTCAAGTTCTTTTTTAACTGTTTCTTGAAGTTCTGTATTATTAATATCATCTAAAACATCTGCTATTTTACCAGCTATGAATTCAAACTCATCTTCTTTCATCCCTCTAGCTGTAAGAGCAGGAGATCCAATTCTAACACCTGAAGTAACAAATGGACTTCTTGTTTCACCTGGAACTGTATTTTTATTTATAGTAATACCAGCATTTCCAAGTGCTGCATCAGCATCTTTTCCTGAAAAGTCTTTATTTAAAAAGCTTACTAAAACAAGATGGTTGTCTGTACCATCAGATACTAAGTCATATCCTCTTTCTACAAGAACTTCTCCAAGTATTTTTGCATTAGCTTTTACTTGTTTTGCATATACTTTCCATGAAGGGTCTAAAATCTCTTTAAATGCCACAGCTTTAGCTGCTATAACATGTACAAGAGGACCACCTTGAAGTCCTGGGAAGATTGCACTATTGATTTTTTTAGCTATATCTTCATCATTACACATAATCATACCACCTCTTGGTCCTCTTAATGTTTTATGTGTAGTAGTAGTAACAACATCAGCATAAGGGAATGGAGACATATGCTCACCAGCAGCAACTAAACCAGCAATATGTGCAATATCAGCAAATAATAAAGCACCAACAGCATCTGCAATCTCTCTAAACTTAGCAAAATCAATCTCTCTTGCGTATGCAGAAGCACCACAAACGATTATTTTTGGTTGAGTAATCATGGCAATATCCATAACTCTATCATAATTGATTCTTCCATCCATCTCAACACCATAGTAAAATGCAGAGTAGTTTTTACCAGAAAATGATGGCTTAGAACCATGTGTTAAGTGTCCACCATGAGATAGATCCATACCAAGTATTTTATCACCTGCTTTTAATAATGCTGCATAAACTGCACCATTTGCTTGTGATCCTGAGTGTGGTTGTACATTTGCATAAGAACATCCAAAAATTTCACAAGCTCTATCAATAGCTAATTGCTCAACTTGATCTGCAAACTCACATCCACCATAATATCTTTTATAAGGGTAACCTTCCGCATATTTGTTTGTAAAAACTGAACCCATAGCTTCCATAACAGCTGGTGATGTAAAGTTTTCACTTGCAATCATCTCTAAGTGATTTGTTTGTCTTTCCAACTCATTTTCACACATCTCAAATATTTCTGCATCTGCACTTTGTAGGTTATTGTTACTTAAAAAACTCATTTATTTTCCTCTTTTATTTTAATACTATTTTGTGCAATTGTATCTAATTTTTACTAAAATTATAAAAAAAGTTCCAAAAACTATTTATATTTATATCATCATTTTGTTCTGTTTGGTTATAAGTTATAAGATATTTTTCGTCAATCTCAAAGGACAATTTTTTAAGTCCGTTTAGTTCTCTTGTTCTATTTTGTTCAGTCAATTCATAGCAAACTTGTATAGCTATAATTTTTTTATCTTTTTTGACTATAAAGTCACATTCAAAATTTTTATTATAATAATATATCTCACATCCATACTTTAGCAACTCACTAAATACAAGATTTTCAAATAACTTACCATAGTTTGAAGAGAAGTTATAACCTAGTTCCATGAAGCCGTTATCACTAAGATATAGTTTCTTTTTATTGTTTTGTTGCTCTTTTAGTGAGTATGAAAAAAGTTTCAACTCATAAAAAAGATAACTATCTTCTAAGTAAGATATATACTCTTTACTTGACTTGTCATTTATATCAATAGCTTTTGCTAAAGACGCATAAGAGTATAACGATGTTAAATTTGTAAGACAATAGTAACTTAACTCTTTGAAGCTTTTTATATCTCTTATTTGATTATTCGAAACACAATCTTTTAAAAGGATAGTTTCATAATAAGTTTTTAAAATATCCCTTTTTAAATCTTCATTGGTATCATATACTTCTATAAATGAGCCATATCGCATCATATCATCTACTATATTCAATACTTGTGGTAGATTTTGATTTACCTTTAGGTAACTATCAATTTTATTTATCCCTAAAAGTTCTTTAAAACTCAATGGATATACTTGTGAAGCTAAGTACCTGCCTGATAAAAGTGTTGCTAACTCTTTATTTAAAAGTGTAGAGTTAGAACCTGTGATAAATATCTTTTCAAACTCATCACTATCATAGGCACTTTTTATATATCTTTCCCAACCATTTATAGCTTGTATTTCATCTAAAAATATATATTTAACACTTTTACCTGTAAGCTTTTGTGCTGTTTGTATCACTTCGTAAAAACATGTAGGGTCATTTATATACTTTATAAAAAAAGGGTCATCAAGATTTACATATAGTATCTCTTGTTGGTCACATATTTGGCTTAGGTGGTTTATAAGAAGTTTAAATAAAGTAGATTTACCACTTCTTCGTATACCTTGAAGTACTTGTATATGTTTTACTCCAAGATTTTGTAAAAGCTTATCAAATATATCTCTTTTATAGATACCCTCGTATTTATTTTCCCAATGTTTATTCTGTGATATTAATACTTTATTCATATTATATTCCTATATTTTATATATTATCCCGTATTATAACATATAATATATCATTTAATACAATTTTTCTAATCATACATCTCCATCTCATTGTTTTTAATAGATTTTCTTAAACTTTCTATCTTTTGAATTATCTCTTTTTCATCTTCTTATTTTTATAAAAAGATGGCTTAAGATAGTCAAACCAAGAGTGAAAATGGTAACTACAATCAAAACTTTTCAAGAGAGATAATACAAAAAGCAAATGGATACTTAGAAAATAGCTTCGTAAAAGATAGCTATACAGAATCTGATGGTACTTTTTATATTTGGGTGGTAGTTCAGAAGAAATAGCTTTGCCACGATTAAAAACGAGGTTCTGTAGTTGGTCAAAATTAAAAGAGCTAAAATACTCTTTTAATCTTCATCTGTTATTTATTTAGTTTCTGCTTCATCACTATGTAAATCCACTTCATTAGCTATAGGTTTCATTGCTGGAAATAGAAGCACATCCCTAATACTATGTTGGTTTGTAAGCATCATTACAAGTCTATCAATACCTATACCTTGACCAGCTGTTGGAGCCATACCATAAGATAGAGCATTTACAAAATCCTCATCCATCTCATGAGCTTCATCATCACCACAATCTTTTGCTGCCATTTGACCTTCAAATCTTTGTAGTTGATCAAGTGGATCATTTAACTCACTAAATGCATTGGCTATCTCTTTTCCACCAATGAATAATTCAAATCTATCTGTAAGGTGAGTATTTTCATCATTTCTTCTTGCTAGTGGAGATATCTCAACTGGGTACTCTGTAATAAATGTTGGATTAATTAGTTTTGCTTCAACATACTCATCAAATAATTCACCTTGTAATTGACCAAGGTTTAGATTAGGTTTTACATCTACTTTATTTTCTTTTAGGTAGCTGTATATTTTATCTATATCTTCTGTTACATCAGAAGGCACTCCACCAATAGTTGTTAAAGATTCAATAAGTGGAACCTCTGTAAATTCGCTAAAGTCTATCTCTATTTCACCATATGGTAAAGTTGTCGGTAGATTTAGGTGTTCAAAAAGGTACTGGAAGTATTCTTTTGTAATTGTGATTAAATCTTTATAGGTTTTATATGCCCAATAAAATTCTATAGATGTGAACTCTGGATTATGTGTAGCATCCATACCTTCGTTTCTAAAGTTTCTATTAATCTCAAATACTGCTTCAAAGCCACCAACGATAAGTCTTTTTAGATATAACTCTGGTGCAATTCTTAAAAATCTATCAACGCCTAATGCATTATGATGTGTTGTAAATGGCTTAGCATTTGCTCCACCTGCTATTGGGTGCATCATAGGAGTTTCAACTTCTAAAAACCCTTTATCTTCAAAAAATCTTCTTGTTAGAGATATCACTTTTGATCTAATATGAAAAGTTTTTTTAACTTCATTATTCATAATAAGATCAAGATATCTTTGTCTATATCTAAGCTCTTTATCTGCAAGTCCATGATATTTTTCAGGTAATGGAGTAATAGCTTTTGTAAGTATTTTAAATGCAGTAGCGTGAATAGATAATTCACCTTTTCCTGTCACAAAAGGATAACCATCAATTTCAACAATATCACCAACTTCAATAAGCTTTTTAAATACATCATTGTAAAAACCATCAGGAAGATTATCTCTTGCAATATAAGCTTGAAGCATTCCACTTTCATCTTCAATTTTAATAAAACTAGCTTTACCCATAACTCTTAAAAATTTTATTCTACCAGATACTGTGTAGTGTCTATGTTCATCTCTTTTATCAGCTTTGTGTTCTATATCACTATTCACATTTAAGTATTTTTCTATAGTTGTATCTCTTTTTGAGATATTACAATATGGATTAAAACCTGAAGTTTTTAGACCATTTGCTTTTTCAATTCTTTGTTGTATATATTTATTTTCGAACAATTTATTCCCTTGTTTTGATTTTTTTATTTACAATTTTCACACAAACCATATATTTGCATATCATGGCTCGTTATTTTAAATTTATTTTGTTTTGCTATGTTTTCTTGTCTATTTTCTATCTCTTCATCAAAAAATTCTACAATTTTACCACATGAAGTACATATAAGATGATCGTGATGTTGAGTATCATTACTCTCATATTTTTTTCCATCTTTACCAAAAGAGATAGAAGATATTAACTCTACCTCTTCAAGAAAATTAAGAGTTCTATAAATAGTCGCAATTCCAATATTTTGACTTGGGTACTTTTTTTTCACAACTTCATGTAACTCTTCAGCACTTAAATGGTCATCTAGGTTTAAAAGAATTTTTAATATTATAGCTCTTTGTTCAGTATATTTCATACCTTTATTTTTAAGAACCTCTTTTAGGTCATCAATTGTGATGTTATTTTTCACTAGTTGTTTCCATTAGTTGTTTTTGTAACTCAGTAGCTTTGTTTTTTAACTCCTGTGATGAGATATCTGATATTGTCTCTTTTGTAGATTTTACTACACCATCAAGTTTTTTTGTAACCTCTTTTTGTAAATTAGATGTATCAAGCTTAATTATATAGCTTCCTGTATCTTTTAATACAGGGAATACAATACTGTCTTTCATCTTAGGTGCTAAGTTGTCATTTATGGATTTAACTTGAGTAGCTGCATATGCAATTATAGAGAAAAGTAGAAAGATTTTACCAGCACCAAAACTAAATCCTAATATTTTATCAAAAATTCCCAATCCACTTAAAGTAAATACTTTTTCAAGAATAGATCCCAAAATATAAGCTATAATCCAAAATACTACTAAAGATACTATAAAACCTACAAGTAAAATAGTATTACTATTTTCCATTGGTATTATACCATTTATAAAATCACCAGTAGTATTAGCAATTCTTGATGCAACAAAAACACCACCCACTATACCAACAAGTCCAAAAAACTCTTTCGTAAACCCTCTAAATAAACCTTTTAATCCTAGTAATGTAACTAAAGATATAACTATAATGTCAAAGATATTGATATTTTCCAATGATATATTCCTATTAAATTTTATAATATTATATCTTCTTTTTAATAAGATTGTCTTTATATTAATATTAATATTTGTAACAAATCTTATACATAAAGTACTTTTAGGTAAAATTAGAAAAAATGAATTGAGAAAAAATGAGAATTATAGATATATTTAAAGAGATTACAAAAATACCTAGATGTAGTGGAGTACACCAACCTTTTATTGAGTATGTAGAAAAATTTGCAAAATTAAATAATTTTATATGTGTTGTGGATAGTGCTAATAATATTTTATGTTACAAAGAGAATATTGATTCTAAGATTTGTTTACAATCACACTACGATATAGTTTGCCTAAAAGACAATGTAATACCAGAAATAATAGAGATTGATGGATATTTAAAAGCAAAAAACTCTACACTTGGAGCTGATAATGGAATAGGGTGTTCTTATATGTTAGCTTTAATGGAGGAGCAGTATAATGCAGAGTATCTTTTTACATGTGATGAGGAGATTGGTTTAATAGGTGCTAATAATATAGAACATGAATTGAAATCATCATATATGTTAAATCTTGATAGTGAAGCACAAGGCGAGATATGTATTGGATGTGCTGGTGGAGTTGATATTTTTGGAATGAATAAAGATTCTCAGTATGTTGAAAATATATCAGATAAAATATTGTATGAAATAGAAGTATCTGACCTTGATGGTGGGCATAGCGGGGTTGATATTGATAAAAATATACCAAATGCGATAAAATTATTAATTAAAACTATCAAAGAGTGTGGTGGAGATTTAGTTGATATTAATGGTGGAGAAAGGATAAACTCTATACCTAAAAAAGCAAAAGCTATAATCGCAGTTGAACAAAATACCATACCTATGCCATCACATGTAAATATGAAGATAAAGAAAGTAGATACACAAACAAATCATTATAAAAAAATTGATACAAAAATTGTAGACTTTTTATATACATTTGCAAATGGTGTAAGAGGATATGATAAAGAACTTGAGGTTGTATTGAGTTCAATAAACTTAGCAATAGTTGAAAATACTATAGATGGAGTAAAAGTATCTTTGAGTGCAAGAAGTATGGACAATGATGAATTAAAAGTTTTAAAAGATGAAACAAAATTATTATTTGAGTTATTTGGGTTTGAGGTAACTATAGATGGTAAGTACCCGTCTTGGAAACCAATGCATAGTCAATTTAATAATGATCTATTAAAAATATATAAAAAGTCAATTCCAAATGCAACTTTAAATGCGATACATGCAGGATTAGAATGTGCAATATTTAAAGATAAGTATCCAAATATTCAAGTTTGCTCAATTGGACCAAATATATATTTTCCCCACTCATTCAGAGAAGAGTGTGAAATAACTTCAGCTTTGAAATTGTATGAGATAACAAAAGATATAGTTAAAAACTACTCTTAATAGGTCTCATTTCTCTCTACATATTCAAGGGTTAGATGAATCCCTTGAATAAATTTTTCTTTCTGAAATGGTTTGACTATCCAAGAAGTTGCACCAACTTCTCTACCTCTTTGTTTCATGTCATCACCTCTTTCAGTAGTAAGAACCATAATAGGTGTACTCATATAATCAAATTTATTTCTAATATTTGATATAAGTTCAAACCCATCCATTCTTGGCATATTTATATCTACTATAAAAAAATCATATCCATCGTTATTTTGTTCAATTTTTTCTAAGGCATCAACACCATCAACCGCTGTATCCATTTCATTGAATCCAAATTCATATAAAGTTTCTACAACTAATTCTCTAATAGTTGGTGAATCATCTATTGCTAATATTTTCATTATCGGTCTCTTTTTAAATAATTATTTTTTGATACTATTTCTACCATTTTGTTTTGCTTTATACAATTTAATATCGGCATAATTAATATATTCTTCAAGTAAGTCTTTATTGTATCTATCTTTGGCTTCAATTTCAATCATACCCATACTCACTGTAGTTCGAATATTATTTTCTTCAAATACCAATATAAAGTTTTCAAACTCTATTCTTATTTTATCCAAAACAGAAAAAGCATGATTTTCATCAATAGCTGGAAGTATTAAGATAAATTCTTCTCCACCATATCTTATGATTAAATCTGAATTTCTTAAATTATTTTTAACTATTTGAGTAAAAGATTGTAACATTTTATCTCCTGCTATATGACCATAGTTGTCGTTGATTTTTTTGAAAAAATCTAAATCGCACATTGCTAAAACAAATTTTGATGTCGTAGCCAAAGAGATCTCGTATTGGTTTTGAAATATTTGTGACAATACTTGTCGTCCTAATGCTCCTGTTAAGGTATCTTTTGTTGCTTTTTGATTTACAATTGTATTATCTATTAAAGCTAATTCTGTACCAATTGAAAGAGATAATAATTCACATTTTTCAAGATATGTGAGTAATATATCATAATCAACATTTGAATCATTATTTGATAATATTTGTTTTATTTGTGAAGATATATAGTGAAGTTGAGAATGTACCCTATCTATCTCTTTTAATTTTGAATTATTTTGAATTATTTTTTTAGCATCGTTAGATATCCATTTACCAAATTTACATATTGTTTTATCTGTTTGAGGAAAAGTATCTGTATTAGCTTCTTTAATAGATATTGTTAATTTTATTAACCATTTAAGATGATCAGCGTAATGATCTACAACAAATTGTTCAACCATATCTGATAAGCTTGATAGCCTATTGTTACAAATAGATATTAAATTTAAAGAGTATACTTTTAGATACTCTTTGGCTATCTCATTTTGAGTAGCTTCATGTATTTTAAATACAGTTATTATCTCATCTTTTTTATCATAGTTTATTAATAATTCCATAATAATATTTTGCATATGACTTAGTTCATTTAAAAGTGCTATATATGGTATCTCTAGTTTTATATATAATTCTGTTAATTTAATATAGGTACTTAAAAATTTTTCAAGGTCACCTTTACACAAGCATCTTAATAT
>JAYEMI010000024.1:0-14246 GCA_034718015.1 Campylobacterota bacterium
GAAGATGAAACAAAAGAAGGCATTTTTAAAACAACTAGAGACAATAAAAGACTTTAGAGTACATGAGGGTAAAATAGTTTATCCACTTAGTGAAATTATTTTTATAACACTTTTTGGAATATTAAAAGACTACACAACCTTTAAAGATTTACATCTATGGATGGAGTTTAATAAAAATAATTCAACATTAAAAAAAATACTAAAGTAAAAAACCATCAATATCGCCCCTAACCAAGGGGCTCTTTTTTTGTTTAATACTAATTAACTACACAATGGTGCGGATGAGAGGACTTGAACCTCCACGCCGCGAAGCACCAGATCCTAAGTCTGGCGTGTATACCAATTTCACCACATCCGCATAAATGTAGTTAGTTAGTATTAAACTAATGGTACTCCCAGCACGATTCGAACGTGCGACCTACGCCTTAGAAGGGCGTTGCTCTATCCAGCTGAGCTATGGAAGCATTTGTAAACTATATCTTATCTAACTTAAAATGGGGTAAGATATGGGGATCGAACCCACGACCTTCTGAACCACAACCAGACGCTCTAACCAACTGAGCTAATCCTACCATAATTAATAGGTTTTGATATAATGTAATAATTTTAAATAACATGGTCGGAGTGAGAGGATTCGAACCTCCGGCCCCCTGGTCCCAAACCAGGTGCGCTAACCAGGCTGCGCTACACTCCGAACTTAACTTACATTTCAAAAGATGTTCTTCTTTTTATGTGGCGGAATTATATACAAAAAAGTTTTATATGTCAAGAGTTTTCCAAAAGAATTTTAAAATTCTTTTGAAAGTATCATAAAGCCTACTAAAACTGTATTAAACCATCTATTTGAGATGATGCAGTTGCGTATGGTTTTTTAGGTATTCTTCCTGCTTTATAGCTAAGTCTTCCTGCTATTACTGCATGTTTAAATGCTTCTGCCATAAACATTGGATTTTGTGCTTGAGCGATAGCTGTATTTGCCAAAATACCCTCTGCACCTAACTCCATAGCTGCTGCTGCATCACTTGCACACCCAAGTCCTGCATCAACAATCACTGGAACTTTAACAGCATCTTTAATAAATGCAATATTATATGGGTTTTGTATCCCTAATCCTGAACCTATTGGAGCTGCTAGTGGCATAATCGCATCTGCTCCTGCATCTTCTAGTTTTTTTGCTATTATAGGATCATCTGAAGTATATGCCATAATTGTAAAGCCCTCTTTTTTTAGAACTTCACAAGCTTTTATTGTCTCTATTACATCTGGGTATAAAGTTTTTGCAGCATCACCAATTACTTCAAGCTTAATAATATCAATACCCGTAGCCTCTCTCATAAGTCTAAATGTAGTAATAGCCTCATCAGCAGTAAAGCACCCTGCACTATTTGGTAAAAGCTTTACATTTGTATCCTTAAAATAATCCAATAAATTTTCCTCATTTGGATTTGTAATATTTACCCTTCTTATCGCAACAGTTATTAGCTCACTTCCTGAAGCTAGAGTAGCATCTCGTGTTGTAGCAAAACTATCATATTTACCACTTCCTACTATTAATCTACTATTAAACTCATATTTTCCAACTTTTAAAATTTCTGACATATTTTCCCTTTTTATTATTGTTAAGTTTGGATATTACCTAAAATTTCTTTATAGAAGTTTTAGGTAATTGCTTAATTTCCTCAATTAAACCGTTAGGTGTAAGTGAATAGTTACTATATGTATAGTTTGTGGATGCTATGCAATGGGATAGACTTCCATTTATTGTAGCATCAATACAACTATAACCTTGTGCAAGTAAAGAACCAATTAGCCCACTTAAAACATCTCCACTTCCACCAAAACTTAAAATTGAATTTCCGAGATTATTTATATATACTGTATCATTATAACCTATAAGGGTATTTGCACCTTTTAAAAGAAGTACTACATTTTTGTATGATGAACAAAATAGATTTAAATATTTAAATCTATTATTTTGTAACTCTTCAATATTTATATTTGCTAAGTTTGTTAGTTTTAATAAACTTATAAACTCTTTTGGATGTGGTGTTAATACTATATTGTCTTGTTTTAAAAGTTCTAAAATATAATCATCATAAAAAATATCTGCATCTATTACTTTTGGTATATTATTATTTAACATATTTTTATCATAACTTGTCCCAAGGTCCATGCCAACAGCAATTGCAGTTGTATTTAGTGGTAAACTTTCACTATTCATTATATGATAAGGGATATCTTTATCACCACTTATAGCAGTAACCAAACCACAACCAAATGAAAAGCCTGCCTCACATGAGATAACTCCTGCTCCACTTTTAGAACCAATAAATACTGCTAAATGCCCAAAATCACCTTTATGTGTTGATAGTTTTTCTCTATATGGAAGTTTTAAATCACTTTCTTCTAAAAGGTAACACTTTGTATCATCTTCATAAAGTTCTCTTTGAATACCTAAATTGGCCACAACTAAATCACCTATAAAGTCTTTTGATTGATCTGTAAAAAGTGATTTTTTTAAAGCACCCATAGTTATTGTTGTATCTGCTTTAAATGCAATTGTTGAGATTTGACCTATGTTATTAATACCACTTGGTATATCACATGATAATTTATAAGAGTCAAGAGTATTTAGTTGTTCAATTATTTTTATAGAACTCTCATCTAAGTTTTTATTTAATCCTGTACCAAATAAGCAGTCTACAACCAAATCATATTTATCTAAAATCAAACTATAGCTGTGGGATATCTCAACTTCTACTAATAATGCCCGTTTTGATTGTACTATAGACATTTCACTTTTAGTTCCATATGGACAGAATAAAACAACTTCATACTTACCCTTAAGTAATCGAGCTAATGCAATACCATCAGCTCCATTGTTTCCAGCTCCAGATACTATTAAAATTTTTGAATTTTCTTTAAATCTATCTTCTATAAAACTTAACATAGAAGATGATGCATGCTCCATAAGTATATCTTCACTTAGTCCATACTCTTCATAACATTTTTTATCTAAACTGTTTACTTCATCAAAAACTTTTAGCATTATTATTTCCTAAATTTCCAGCCGTCATTCTCTAAGACCTCTATGATTTTATCTTTTTTGTCACCTTGTATCTCTATCCATTCATCTTTTATTGTTCCGCCACAACCAAGTTTTGTTTTTAAAAGTTTTAAAATATCTTTTTTCTCTTTATCATTTAAAAAAAATCTACCAACAAGTGTAACTGGTTTACCTCTTCTTTTTTCAAAAGTAAATACAAGTTGATGTTCATTTTTAGCGATTTTATCAAATGATGTTTTTTTCTCTTTTAATTTTTTGGTCTCCCAGCTATCACCATCTAAGTTTGCACCCATCGTAAACATATAGAATCCTTTTTATTTTAAATATAAAAAAAGGGCTTTAGAGTTAAACCCTAAAGCCCTTTTAAAATCTTTTTTGATTAAATTATTATAGTAAACTATTGATTTTATCAGCAAAAGCTTGTTTAGAAGCTGCACCAACCATAGTATCTACAACTTCACCATCTTTTAAAAATACAATAGTTGGTATTGATCTAACACCAAACTTCATACTTAAATCTTGTTGTTCATCTGTATTTACTTTACAAATTGCTGCTTTACCTTCAAACTCTTCAGCTAATTCTTCAATAACTGGAGCAATCATTCTACATGGTCCACACCAAGGTGCCCAGAAGTCCACTAAAGCTACACCAGAAGCTGTTGTTGCTTCAAAATTTTCATTTGTTAATTCTACATATTTACCCATTTATAATCCTTTATCTCTTTAAGTTTGAAAAATTGTACAGTTTTTTTTCTTTAAATAAACTTGTATAACAAACTATAAATGATATTTTAGGTAAAATCCATTCATAAATTAAAATATGGAAAATTAAATGGATATAAGAAAAGAGTTTATAGAGTTTTTTACTTTAAAAGAACATGAAATTATTAAAAGTGCACCACTAGTACCTGATGATGCGACACTACTATTTACAAATGCAGGTATGGTACAATTTAAAGATATATTTACAGGTTCAATACCAACACCATCAAATCCAAGAGCGACAAGTTGTCAGCTTTGTGTTAGAGCTGGTGGAAAACATAATGATCTTGAAAATGTTGGCTACACTGCGAGGCACCATACATTATTCGAAATGCTTGGTAACTTTAGTTTTGGTGATTATTTTAAAGAGGAAGCTATATCTCATGCTTGGGAATTTATAACAAAAAAATTAGAATTACCTATTGAAAAACTATGGGTAACAGTTCATAATAGTGATGACGAAGCTTTTGAGATGTGGACAAAACATATCTCTGAAGATAGAATTATGAGATTTGGAGATAAAGACAACTTCTGGTCTATGGGTGAAACTGGTGCTTGTGGACCTTGTAGTGAGATTTTTTATGACCAAGGTGAAGAAAATTTTAATGGACCTGAAGACAAAATGGGAGCAGAGGGAGATAGATTTCTAGAGATTTGGAATCTTGTATTTATGCAATATGAAAGAGATGAAAAAGGAAACTTAAATCCACTTCCAAAACCATCAATTGATACAGGTATGGGTTTAGAAAGAGTTGTTGCCATTAAAGAGGGAGTTTTAAATAATTTTGATAGTTCATCTTTTAAGCCACTAATAAACAAAATAGAATCAATATGTGATACAAAAATCACAACAGAAAACATAGCTAGTTTTAGAGTTATAGCAGATCATGTAAGAACTGTTGCATTTATGCTTTCTCAAGGTATATTATTTGATAAAGTTGGTAGAGGATATGTTGCAAGAAGAATTTTAAGACGTGCTGTAAGACATGGTTATCTTTTAGGGTTTAGAAAAGCTTTTATGGGACAAATTATTGAACAGTTAACATCTATGATGGGTGATGCCTATCCTGACTTAAAAGAAAAATATAATTTTATTCAAGAGCAAGTAAAACTTGAAGAGGATAGATTCTTTAAAACTATTGCTAGTGGTATGGAGCTTTTTAATCAAGAACTAAAAAATACAAAAGATATCTTTAGCGGTAAAGTAGCTTTTAATCTATATGATACTCATGGATTTCCTTTAGATCTAACAGAAGATATGCTAAGAGAAAAGAATATAAAAGTGGATATAGATGCATTTGATAGTGCTATGAATGAGCAAAAAACAAAAGCAAAAGCAGCTTGGAAAGGTAGTGGTGATGATGCTAATGATGGTGATTTTAAAGAGTTGCTAAACACTTTAGGTGTTAATGAGTTTATCGGATATGATCACATAAAAAGTAAAAGTAAAATTATCGCTTTACTTGATGAATCATTTAAGCAAACAGATATTTTAAATCAAAATCAAATGGGCTGGATAATGCTAGATAAAACACCATTTTATGCAACAAGTGGTGGTCAAGAGGGTGATATAGGTGCATTAGAAGATGAAGAACATATTGCAATCATTAGTGAAACTAAAAAATTTCATGGTATGAATTTATCAAAAGTAAAAGTGGAGAACTCAACACTTAAAGTTGGTGAAATAGTTGAAGCTGTTGTTGTAAATAGAGATGAAGTAGCAAAACACCATAGTGCTACACATTTACTACAAAGTGCGTTAAGAATGGTACTAGGTGAAACTGTATCTCAAGCTGGTAGTTTAAATGATGATAAAAGACTTAGGTTTGATTTTACATATCCAAAAGCTGTATCAAAAGAGCAACTTGATGAAGTACAAGACCTAGTAAATAGTATGATTGCTAATGGTATTGCAGGAAAAGTAGAAGAGTTACCAATAGAAGAAGCTAAAACTAAAGGCGCTATTGCTATGTTTGGTGAAAAATATGGAAACACTGTAAGAGTTATTGAGTTTGGTGAAGCTAGCGTTGAGTTTTGTGGTGGAACACATGTAAAGAATACGGGAAATATTGGTAGTTTTTATATAATAAAAGAGAGTGGTGTTAGTGCTGGTGTCCGTAGAATAGAAGCTGTATGTGGATTAGCAGCTATAAATTATGCTAAAGAAAATATTGAAAAACTAACAGTTGTTGAGCAAGAGGTAAAAAATAAAGATATAATACAAGGTATCAGTAAACTTAAAGAGCAAATCAAAGATTTAAAAGCTCAGCTCAAAGATGCCCATGAGAATGTATCAACACCTTTAAATGAATTAGATATTAATGGTGTTAAAGTTGTAGTTGATATAGTAGAAAATGGTGACATTAAAAAACTAGTAGATGATATGAAAAATGGAAATGACTCAGTTGCTACGCTTTTACTTCAAGCCAAAGGAGATAAAGTTATGCTTGTAGCTGGAGTTAAAAATACTCCTGATGGAAAGCTAAAAGCTGGAGATTGGATAAAAGCTATCGCTCCTATTGTTGGTGGTGGAGGTGGTGGAAGACCTGACTTTGCACAAGCAGGTGGAAAAGATGCATCTAAAATAGATGAAGCAAAAGCTGCGGCACTGAAATATGTTAAAGAAAATATTTAAATAATTGAATATAAATAATAAGAATTAAAAAGGATTTATCATTTTACACGAACAACTTTTACAACAACAATTAGCTTCACAAAGTCAAGCTCCTGCTTTTAATAAACTTCCTCAACATATCATATCTACTTTAAATGATATGGCTTATGGAATAGCAGTAAAAGAAAATTTAGATCCATTTGATGTAAAACAAAAACTTGTTGGTAACATTAATAGGTTAGCTCCTGCTGATCTTAACTATCTAGAGCAACAATTATTAATGCTTTTTGACAAATCTGTACATCAAGAAGAGGTGATTGATGAATCAAATGTAGAGAGAGATTTTGTCTCTTTTTTAATTAGGTTATTTTACTAATATTTATGATAATTAATTCAAAAAAAGTTAAAACTGAAGCACTATTATTAATTTGTAGGGATTTAATAAACTCTTACAATACACAAGATGATAATATGTTTGATATTAGTGATGAAATTAAAACTTTTATGAATCAAAGAATAGAACAACTTTTAAAAGCTATAAATATAGCAATTCAACCTATTGATTATTATACAAGAAATGCAAAGGTTAGTAGAATTTCTATAATTCTAAACACATATCAGTATATAAATAAGTCTTTATCAAAAGAGTTTCAAAATGGTGAAAAATTCAATCCTTCTATGCTATGTTTTGCTCTTTTATCTACATGGTTTGCAGAGCTTGATGTTACTATAGATGATAAAGAATTTATATTCTTTTGTGTATATCCTTATAGTGAAATATACGATAAACTTCTTTTAGAAGTTAATAACAATGAATTTAAAAACCTAAATATTTCTATGCTTAATATTGCAGAGAAAAGTATGTTTAATCTTTTTAAATACAAATTAAAATAATGTTAGGCTTATAATGTTTGGAGTTGAAATATTAGATTACAGAGATCCATTATTTGGAATTATAACTGTATTTTTATTTATTTTTATCACCTCATTTTTAACATATTCATATAGTATATATAAAGAGAGGATTTCAAGAAAAGAGTATAGAAAACTTTTAAAAAGATTTGAACTTGGAACTTTAAAAGAGGATGACTATATACATCTATATTCTACTTATAATCTCCCTTTTGATTCAATCATACTTTTAGCAAACTCTTTTATATATAAAGGTCAATACAATAAAGCTATATCAGTATATTTAGCACTTTTAGAGCATGTAAAAGAGCCTGCTAAAAAAGAGGAACTTTTAGAATATCTAGGAAACTCCTATTTTAAAAGTGGACTTCTACAAAGAAGTAAAGATATTTATCTAAAAATTTTAAAATTTTCCCCAAGAAACAAGGTTGCATTAAAACATCTTCTTTTGGTATTTCAGAATTTAAAAGATTATGATAAAGCAAGTGAGGTTTTAGATGCGTTGCAAGAGCTTGAAGAGGATGTAGTAAAAGAGAAAATATATATAAATATACTAAAAACTATAAATGATCCACTCCTTAGTTTTGAAAAAAAATCACAACAACTTTATAATAATTTTATTGTAAATAAAAAACTTGAAAGAGTTGTTGCAGACTATCTTGTTAAATTCAATAAAAAACTTTTTTGGGAAAATATAGAAAAATTTAATATATTAAAAATAATTGACCTTTTATGGTATTTTGACTTTGATGATATTGATTTTGATAAAGTGGAATCAAATGAATTACTACAAGATATTTATAGTGCAAAAGGATACATAAATAGATCTAAAGGAAGTAAACAATTTGAACTTAGTATTTTAATATCTACTAAAAACTCAACATCAAAGGTAGAACTTGATCTAAACTTTGAGTTTATATGTAGTAAATGTAAAAAAATACATCCAATATATGAATCAAGATGTCCACACTGTCATGAGATACTTACTTTTATATCTGAACCAAAACTAGCAAAAGCAAGATTACCGATGACAAGTTTTCTTTAAAATAAAAATAGGAAATTATGAAAAATATAACAATATACAGCGATGGCTCAAGCCTAGGAAATCCAGGACCAGGTGGTTGGGGAACAATACTAGAATTTAATGGTCATACAAAAGAATTAAGTGGTGCAGAGCCTAATACTACAAATAATAAAATGGAACTAAAAGGTGCTATTGAAGGTCTAAAGGCTTTAAAAGAGCCTTGTAATGTAAAAATTATTAGTGATTCTAAATATGTAGTTCAAGCAATAAATGAGTGGTTAAATAACTGGATAAAAAACAGTTGGAAAACTGCAGGGAAAAAACCTGTTAAAAACTTAGAGTTATGGCAAGAGTATTTAAAGGTTTCGAAGCAACACAATATCGAAGCTATTTGGGTAAAAGGTCATGCAGGACATGAGCAAAATGAGAGATGTGATATATTAGCTAGAGATGAAGCTGAAAAGCTTCAAAGTGAATCCAATTCTTAAAAAGGTAAAATTATAAAATGAATATAATACAAAACAATACTTTACTAGAGAAACAAAATATTGCAGGATTTATCTTAAAGCCCAATGGAAGTGATATCAAAGATATCTACTTAGATATTAAAAAGAAATTTGAATCTTTTAGTATCATAGTGTTACTAGATATAGATAGTTCTAAAACATTAGGCTTAGAGGATGGTTTAGATTTTAAGGAACTTTGTAAACGAAGTGATTTTTTAGTTACACTTGGTGGTGATGGTACTTTAATATCTGTTGCAAGAAGAGGTTTCAAATACCAAAAAGCTGTTATGGGAATAAATCTTGGGACACTTGGATTTTTAACTGATATTATGCCGAATGAGTTAGAATCTTTTTTAAATGAGTTTCAAAAAAACAACTACAGAATAGATCATAGAATGATGATAAAAGCTCATATAAATAATAAAGAAGTTGTAGCATTTAATGATGTTGTAATCTCTAGAAAAAGTGTAACAGGTATGATAAAGGTTGATGCTAAGATAGAGGATAAGTTATTTAATAAATATAACGGTGATGGGTTGATTATATCAACACCCACTGGTTCAACTGCATATAATTTATCTTGCAATGGACCTGTAGTATATCCACTTACTGATGCATTTATTGTAACTCCTATCTCTGCACACTCACTCACACAAAGACCACTAGTTTTACCTGTGGATTTTAAAATAAGTTTTGAAAATACTAATATTGAAGATGCTGTAGTTATAATTGATGGACATGATACTTATACATTAAAACAAAATAATACTTTAACTATACAGATTGCTTCATCAAAAGCAAAACTAATACATAGAGTTGAGAGAAACTATTTTGATGTATTAAATAAAAAACTTCATTGGGGTGCAAATTGATTAGTCGATTTTATTTAAAAAACTTCCTATCTTTTAACGAGATAGATTTAGAATTCAAAAAAGGCTTAGTTGTTTTTACTGGACCAAGTGGAGCTGGAAAATCTATACTTATGAGTTCAATTTTAGCTTTATTTGGTTCAGATGATACAAAAGCTAATTTAAGTGAAGTTACTATTGAGAATTTAAAGATAGAAAATGAAAACTATTGTATAGAAAAAAATGATGATATAGTTATAAAGCAAACAACAAATACTAAAACTAGATATCTTTTAAATAACCAATCTATCTCTAAAAAAAATTTAAAGGAATTTAGCTCTAATTTTTCTAAACATCTTCATTTAAAAGATACAAGTGATTTTAATTCAATTAAAATAATCGAATTTTTGGATTTTTTACCTAGTTTAAATAATAGTAACTATAAAGAGATACTAAATAAATTTAAAGATGAATACAAAGAGTACAAAGAGATAAAAATAAAACTTGCAAAAATCACTAAAGATGAAAATGAATTAGAAGACTTAAAAGAGTATGCAAAGTTTGAGATAGATAAAATAGATAAGATAAATCCTAAAGAGGATGAATATGATGAACTTAAAGAGATAAAAATAAATCTATCAAAAAAAGATAAAGTTCAAGAGATATTAGACGATGCTATTCCATTCTTAAATAACACAGATAAAGTATCCCATGCATTGCAGATGTTAGAAATAAATAGTGAGTTCTTTGATGATGCAATTAATGAAGTAAATAATATATTTGAAAAATTCAACGATAGTTTAAGTGCCATGGAGGATACAGATATAGAGGAGGTTCTTGATAGAATAGAACAACTCTCTGCACTAAATAAAAGATTTGGTGGCATAAAAGAAGCTTTAGAGTTTAAAAAACAAAAAGAACTAGAACTTGAAGGATATGAAAACATCTCATTTGAAAAAGCTATTTTAGAGAAAAATGAAAAAAAATTGTATGAAAAACTTCATATAGATGCAAAAAACATATCGAGCTTACGAAAAGAAAATATGAAACTATTTGAAGGTAAAATAAATGAATATCTAAAATATCTATATCTCGAAAACTTAAAAATATCACTAGATAGTAAAGCTTTAGATGAAACAGGAGTTGATAAGATAAGCTTTACTTTAAATAATATCGAACTATCAAAAGTAAGTAGTGGAGAGTTTAATAGGCTAAGACTTGCTCTTTTAACTGCAAGAAGTTGTTATGAGATAAATACTAATGGTATATTGTTTTTAGATGAGATAGATGCAAACTTAAGTGGAAAAGAGTCACAAAGTATTGCTCAAGTTTTAGAACAGTTATCAAAAAATTATCAAATATTTGCAATCTCTCATCAACCACAATTAAGTGCAACAGCTACTCAACACTTTATGGTTTTAAAAGAAAATAATATCTCTACAGTAAAACTTTTAAATAAAGATGAAAGAATAAATGAGATAGCTCGTATGATAAGTGGTGAAGATATAACTACAGAAGCTTTAAAATTTGCAAAAAAACTATTATAAATGAAAAATAACAAAAGAGAAGAGAATATAACTCCAAATAAGGCTATTTTAAAAGCAATAATAAATTTTGCATCGATGATGCCAATGATTATAGCAGTCATTGGTCTTATTGGTATACTTCAAATATATATTACACCTGATATGTTAGCAGCACTTTTTGGATATAGTATTTTTACAGATATATCAATAGGTACATCAATAGGAGCAATCTCATCTGGAAATCCTGCTATGAGTTACATAATTAGTGAAAGTTTATTAAAAGAGGGAGTTTCTCTTTATGCTATTACTGCATTTATATTAGCATGGGTAACATTAGGAATAGTTCAGCTTCCAGCTGAAGCTAGTGTATTTGGTATAAAATTTACCATTTATAAAAATATATTGACTCTACTAAGCACTATGAGTATTGCTTATTTAACAATTATTACTATAAAGGTTATAAACTAATGAAAAAAAGAGTGCAATTTAAAGGACTAAAATTCTTATCTTTGGTTTTTTTCACATACATAGTACTTTTATTTTTAGATAATACTAATGCTATATTAGCTTTAGACAAGTCAATTAATATTTTCTATCAACTTATACCTATTTTTATATTTATAATTGCTATAACAGCTTTGGTTAATTACTTTTTAAAACCTAAACACATAATTAAACATTTAGGTGAAGATAGTGGTATAAAAGGTATATTTTATGCTTTATTAGGTGGTATTGTAAGTCATGGTCCAATGTATGCATGGTATGGGTTAATAAATGAGTTAAGAGAACATGGTCTAAAAGATGAATTACTTATCATATTTTTTTATGCAAGAGCAATAAAAATACCTATGCTACCTTTTATGATAGCTATTTTTGGAATAACATTTACTATTGTAATTAGTTTATATATATTAATATTTGCAGTATTACAAGGTAAAATTGTATCTCATTTAAAAATCAGATAATTTTATTAATGTAGATATACTAATTTACAAAAACTATTTACCACATAAAACTAAAATTTTTGTACCACTTATTATTAATGCTAAAATATAAATTCTTGTAACAGTATGTAAATCCGAGATTTAATGAAAATTTTGGGTGCGTAAATAATCACTTTTTATTATAATTAACCAGATAGTCATCAACCATTTTTATCTTCAAACTTTTAGTAAATCCATTATGTATCTTAAGTAATTTTTTCATAGGTGAAAATACTCCACCGTCTAATGAATTTGTAGTGTTATGAATTGTGATATCTTTTTCATTCTTATATGTAAAAAGATATGGTCAATTAGTTAAAACTTTTGTAATAAGTCATTTTACAGTTATAGACTAAAACTGATATTAGTAGATTCAAAATAAAAGTTCAAAATAAAAGAAATTTAAAGACGCTTCATGGATGGCAATATCAGGTATAAGTATTATGCATATAAAAGAGCAGTTAGGTCATAAAAAACTTGATATGACCATGAGATACAGCCACCTTATACCAAATGAGAGACACGAAAGCACCAAAGTGATTTTTGACAGTTTATAAAAATTACTAAAATTTTATGATACAATGGAGAAAATATATTAAAAATTATTACCAAAGGTTAAAAAATGGCTTTTAAATATGAGAATGGAAAAGTGATACAAGTATCACCGCCACATGTTACTGGTGAAGATGCTAAAAAAATGCTTAATGCTAAACCTCCAAAAGAAATTATAGATAGGGTTAAAAAGAAAGAATTTATTATTGAAGTTGCTTAATGTCATATAAATTTACTAAGTACGAAGCAAAAACTGTTAAGTTAAATAAAAGATCGATATTTAATGTAGTTGAATTTCATGAAGACAATAGAAGAAAGCTAAGAGAAGAAGCTTTATTTTCACAGACACTTTCATTAGCACAAAATAGCAATACAAAACTTTATTCATTAAGAGATACTACAAAAGAGTTAACAGGTATTTTAGGAGTTATTGCATTATCTGTATCAGATGTAACTATTGATAAAACCAAAAAGCCTGTTGCACTTATTGATTTTTTATTTGTTAATAATAAATATAGATCTAAAACTTATCATCATTTAGATGATTCAAAAGTATCTACCCTTTTAATTGAACTAGCAATATCAAAAGCAATAGAAGCAAGTGATATATTAGGTATAAGCTACCTTATACTATATCCAGAGGGTGGGAAAGATAATCTAAAGCTTGTTGAATTTTACAAGTCAATAGGATTTGATTTTTTAACAAATAAGCATGAGTGGATGTATATAAAACTGTAAATATTAATTTAAAAGTTTATCTTTCAATAATGAATAATTACAATAATCTTCAAAGTTAGTAAAGTTACTATATTTTTCCACAATGTTAAATATAGTTTCTTTATAGTCCTTATAACCGTCATCAACAACTTCAAAATGCTTAGGTGTGTTAAATTCTCTATATGTCTTTTTTATCAACCTTAGGTTGTCAAATATTTCTGGTAATTGTTGGATCAAGTCATCAGTTTCATAACCATAGTTATTCTGAATATAAGTATTAACAATAATTTCTTGAATAAGTTTTTCTAATCTTTGTACTAATTCAAAACAATCATATAAAAATACATAAGCATCTTTAAAATTAGCTATACTATTGAAAATATACTTTATATCATCTGTTGCTTCAAATGTTGCCGTCACATGTGTAAATGATGTAACAATACCTGTAGTTTCATCTGTTCTACTTCCTGCTTTTGCTTCATCAATTTGACCTATGAAATTAAGATTCATAACTTCTCCTTTTTTAGTTATTTTATTACTCTTATTGTGATTTACAATAACACCGCCAACTGATAAAACATACGATTAAATCTTATGTTTCAGTATAGAAATTATAGGATAGATTATATATGTAAGTAGTGATAAAAAATTATTATATTATTATTAAAAGTGTCTAAACAGACTGTGACAAGGGGTGATTATACTTGCTTAGTGTGTGTGATATTTGAAAAATTG
>JAYEMI010000025.1:0-14199 GCA_034718015.1 Campylobacterota bacterium
AAAAGTGGAGCTAAAAAAGCTGAAAATATGTCGTGAGCAAAATGTGCAAAAGATATAAGTAAGACTTTTGTTCTTATAAATTGTTTATTCAATTAAATCCTTTGGTTTTTTATTGTTCTGCATCTGGATCAAACTCACAACATTGGTGTATGTTTTTTTCTGGATATTTAATATATTCATATCCTTGATTTATAGTGTATAAACCAAACAATACAACACTTACAGCTGCAACTCTTATCATCATATTTCTAAAATTGCTATTTTTATATAAGCCAACAAAAAAGCCCAAACTAAACCTAATATAAAAAAACTTACCATACTATTTGTTTGCAAAAGATCACTAAATAACTTTCTATACCATGAACTTGTTGACATAGAATGTTCTATCAATGACCAAATGAGCCTAAAAATGCGATAGTGACAATAGATAAAATATTTACTGTTTCCATTATATTCCTTATTTGTGAACATATGTCAATATAATACACAAATAATGAACATATGTCAATAATATTTCACAAGGTGTATCAATATTACTACATGAAGAGATTGAAGCACTTTATCTTATGGATGTATTAGAGCTTTATCAAGAGGAAGCAGCAAAAAAGATGGAGGTCTCAAGACCCACTTTTACACGAATCTTAAAAAATGGAAGAAAAAAACTAACAAATGCATTAGTATCGGGACATAAGATAAATATACAAACTAGACTTGATGATATAGTAGTAGCTATTTGTTTAAAAGAGCAAGATATATTTGATAATATCTCACTAAATATGAATTTTATAATATTTTACAAAATTAAAGATGGCAAAATCACCACAATAAATAAGATTAAAAATCCATTATTGGATCAAACTCAAAAGCCAGCTATAGTTTTACCAAAAATAGGAGAGGGTTTAAAAGATTCACTCTTATCAAAAGGGATTCAACCTATTGTAAAAGACAAAATAACTCTAAATGAGATAAAAAATTTCCTATAAAGATTTAATATGATTATATATACTGAAATGAAAACCATAAAAGAGTTTTAATTATCTTTTTTGAGTTTCTCCACTTCAAACCATTCATCATTTACTCTATTTTCTTTTACACCAATCCAAGGCTTATCTTCACTTTGCCATAGGGCTTCATTTGGTTTAGGACAAGCTCTTACACACTCACCACAATATATACAAAGATGGGGATTATATTTGTACTCTAAAGACTTTTTATTTTTCTCATTTGAGCTTGGATTGTCAGTTTTTATAAAAAGAATTGAGCCTGGAGGACAAACTTTTTCACACTTTAAACAATAGATACATGACTCCTCCCCATACTCTATAAGTCCCCTATTTCCTTTTGGTTTTATTATTGGACTATTTGGATACTCTATAGTTTGAGGTTTAGAAAATAGATTTTTAAATGCTTTTTTAATACTAGTATTCATTATTGCCTACTTAGCTGTACAACTAAGGCACGGATCAAATGATGCTAATATTGCTGGTGCATCTGCATAATTTGAACCTTTAAATACCTCCATAAAAGCAGGAATACAAGCAAATGTTGGTGTTTTAATTCGTACACGATTTAGCATAGCTTTTCCATCACCTTTTAAATAATACATCAACTCACCTCTAGGAGCTTCTAACCTTACTATTGATTCACCTTTTGGTTTACCTTTTAGCTTTGTAAAAATTTCACCTTCAGGCAAACCATCTACTATATTTTCACACATCTGTATAGAGTTTAATATCTCATTTAGTCTTACTTGATTTCTTGAGTGGATATCCCCACCAATTGCTGTTTGGATCTCATAACCGATATCTTTATATGGTAAATACTCAGTTTCACTTCTTACATCTGTTTTTAATCCTGCAGCACGAGCAAGTGGTCCTATAGCGTTATAATTATACGCTTCATCTAAACTTAAAGTTCCAATATCTTGAAACTTTAAAGATAAACTCCAATTATTAGTAAATTCATCTATATATCCATTTACCTTATTTTTAACTATTTTAAGGTTAGTTTTTATATCTTGTATTATTTCACTAGTTATATCTCTATTTACCCCACCAATACTTATATAGTCAAATTGTACTCTATTTCCTGTGATTTTTTCTTGTAGATCCATCACATACTCTCTATCACCCATTATTTGCATAAACATAGCCTCAAACCCTGCATTTTCACAAGTATGAGATAAACACAACATATGTGAATGGATTCTATCAAGTTCCACTAGTAACATTCTAAGATATTTAGCTTTTAAAGATATCTCCCCCTCAAGTAAATTTTCAGCAGCTGTTGTATATGCTAAAGAGTGTGTAATAGCACAAAGACCACAAATTCTAGCTACTACATAACCTACAGAATCATACTTAAATTTTGTAACACAAGCTTTTTCTATACCTCTATGAACAAATCCAACATCACTATGTACCCCTACTATAGTTTCATTTTCACATTCAAATCTAAACTTAACAGGTTCAAGAAGTGAGATATGCTGAGCTCCTAATGGAATGTTTATAATTTTTTTATTTGCCATTTTTATACTCCACAACTAGAAAGTGGCATCTGTTCTGAGTCAATATCCAAATACAACCCTTTTTGGCTATTCTCTACTTCTATACCAAACATATCAACTATCTCCCTTTGAGATATGATAGCAGATGGTAAAATATCTACAATACTTGGTATTATTTCATCTTGTTTTACCTTAGTATAAAACATAACAATCTCCTCCATAACTCCATATTTTGTAAATATCCATTGAATTTCTGTATATTCCTCATCAAGTTTTACACCGTTTAAAGTCAAAAAATGCCATATTTTTTTATCATAAAAGTTAGTTATATCTTTTACCACATCTTGTAGATTTGTTTCAGTTCTATTTATCATCATCACTTCTTTCTTTTGTTTCTAGTATCTCTAAAGCTTTAGCTATCCCATCTATTATAAGCTCAGGACTACTTGCACATCCTGGAATATATACATCAACAGGTAGTATTCTATCTATCCCATCATCAACATTATACATCCCTCTAAAAACTCCACCCGTACAAGCACAACTTCCAACAGCAACAACAACTTTTGGATTTGGCATTTGACTGTATAGTTCAAGAAGTCTTGTTCTGCTTCTATATGTAACTGGTCCAGTAACCAAAAATATATCTGATTGTTTTGGATTTCCAGTATTAATAACTCCAAATCTTTCAAGATCATATTTAGGAGATAAACAAGCTAATATCTCTATATCACAACCATTACAACTCCCTGCATTATAATGCAATATCCAAGGTGACTTTTTTCTAAATTTACTAAAATCTTTGATACTAAACATAACTTAATCCTATAAGATTCAAAATACTAAAAATTAATCCCAAAGTTAAAACAATTTTTACTAAAGAATCTATCCTAACTCGTGTAGTTGAATTATCAACTAAATTAAGGGCTAAAAATGTAGTTAAAAATAAAGTAAAAGCCAATATATAACTATCTCCAGCAAATAAAATCAGAATAAGATATATAAAAATATACTCAATCCACTTTGCCATATAAAGTATTTCAAAAAATATTCCACCATACTCAACTTCAACTCCACCTACAATTTCTTGATGAGCTTCTGTAGAATCAAAAGGTGATAACTTTAATTTTATAGGCATTATTAATAAAAAAGAGAAAAAAAGTAGTATCATACTTAAAAGCTCACTACTATTTTGTCGTATTATACTTATATCAAAACTACCATTTAGCATATAAAATCCAACAGCTATAAGTATTAGTATAGGCTCATAAGCTACTATAGAGAGTAACTCTCTATTTGAACCCATATGTGAATATATTGATTTCACACTATACCCTGCAAGTACAATAAATATAGATGACAAAAGATGTAAAAAAACAACATATAATAAACTTTTTCCAAGTATCACAAAAGCTACTACTATCCAAAGTGTGATTAGATGCATGATTGCAAAAACAATATGGTAGTTATTTATAAACATTGCCTCTTTATCTAAAAGTTTGAACATATCATAAAATGGTTGCAATATTGGTGGTCCTATTCTGTTTTGCATTCTAGCTTTTACTACTCTTTGAACTCCATAAATAACTCCACCTATTATTGGTACTAATAGTATTAGTATTAATTCTAATAAAAATTCAATCATAAAATTCCCCCTAATAAAATAGAGACAATTAATAAAATCGAGACAAAGAAAATAGTTTTTTCAAGTTTTTTAGATATATTAAAATAGTATGCACTTAAAACAACATCATCTTTTTCACCACAGTTATATTCAGTAGTTTTTTTAATATCTGCAAATTTAATTCTATAAAAAAGTATAGGTAATATTCCAATTAAAATAGTTGGTATAATTATCTCAGTTAAACTTAAAATATCAAATCTAAAACTTATAAATATTCCAACTAAAAGTAAAAAAACCAAAATAAAAGATGTCAATTTATATGTAAAAGCGATATCCCCCTTTGGTGTATTTCCACCTTCACCACTTGGCAATAATTTTGTAACAACTTTAAAATATAATAAAGTTAAAAATACTGACCCAATAAGTACAAAAACTAAACTAAAAAGATAAAATATATTTTCCTCTATTAAAGATGAAAGAAGTTCAATAGAAGCAAACTTTCCTAAAAAAGCTCCAAAAGGGGGCAGAGTCAATGAACCAAACCCTATTAGGATAAAAAACACTACCAAAGAGGATTTTCCAGATAAGTTGTATATATCTTGTAGGTATTTAAGATGATACACTTTTTCTAAGATTCCAGCTTGTAAAAAAAGTAAAGCTTTTGAAATTGCATGAAACACTATGAGTATTAAAGCTATATTTATAGCTTCAGGGGTACCTATACTTGATATTGCCATCATTAAAGCTAATAATGCAATAGTAGATAAGCCTAAAATCTCTTTAAAATAGTCCTTACTTAATGCCATAAGTGATGCTGCCATAAAAACAAATGAGCCAGAAAAAACAACAATAGTTGCTAAAACTGGTGAAAATGCTGGAGCTATTTTAAGAATAAGATACGGAGCTATTTTAACCATAGTAGCACTATGCAAAATAGCACTAACAGGAGTTGGTGCTACCATAGCTCCTAAAAGCCATTTATTAAATGGTAATGATGCTCCTTTTACAAATGCTGCAATAACCAGTAAACTAAGTGGTAATAGTAACACATCACTACTATTTTTTAACAATATATCTAAGTATATTGTATCGTACATAAAGATAGTTAAAAGTAATGCAATCAGTATAGCTAAACCACCTATTTGATTCATCCACAAAGCTTGCAAAGCATTTGCTATTGATATCTCGTCTTCTCTATACCTAATGAGTAAATACGAACACAATGTAGTAAGCTCAAAAGCAAAAAAGAATATCTCTAAGTTATTTGTAGTAACTATTAAATTCATAACTGCTAAAAAGAAAAATAAAATAGCAATAAACATATTTTTTTTACACTCTTTAAACTCTTCACTTTGTATATACTTTAATGCATATATGATAATAACACCACCAACTATATTGATAACTAAAAGCATAGTTGAGGATATCTTATCTACTAATATATCACTTGATAGATGTATAGGAGTTAAAGTCAGTATAAACATATACAATAAAAGCTGAGCAACAGCCAAAAACAAAACTAGTTTACTTTTGTATTTATAGCCTACATAAAAGAAAAATACCAATAAAATAACATCTAATATTTTAAAAATGTTATGATAAATATGACTAAAATCAAATAGATATACATCAGTTAAAGAGAAGTTCGTTAAGGCTAAAAAAGACAAAAATATGATATAAAAATATGTTAATAGATCCCTAATTCTGATACTATTAAAAGGTAGTGTGAGTGAAAATAAAAATGGTAACAATATCATAATCATAATATTCAAAATAAACCTCCATAGTTTTAATACTTATACAGAATTATACGTAAAAGAAGTTACAGTTAAATTACATATCTAATCAATACCAAATTTTGTTGCTACTAAAAACAGATAATCTTTCCCTGTGATTGTAACTCTATATTTTTTCTGTTGGAGATATTTTTTACAAAAATATATATCTTTTATAACCCTACTCATCTCAGAAAAATTATAATTAGGAACAGTTGCTCCATAAACCATCTCACCATCTATCCATCTACAATTTGGAAACCCCATCACTATGGCACCATTTATCTCTAAATAATTTTGTATTAAATTCATAAATGTTTTTTTGAAATCTATATTTACACTTTGTAGAGTTCCTATAGTGATTATTAGATCAAATTTTCCTAAGTTTAAGTTATCTAAGTTATTTATATCATGTGAGATAAATGAGATATTTGTATCATTGAAACTCTCATTTGCATATTTTATTGCTGTTTGTGAATAATCAATACCGACAAGTTTTTTTGAATTAAAATTTTCACTATCTAGTATATCTTTTATTATTTTAAACTCATCACCTTTATTGATACCTAGATTTAGAATTTTACTCTTTGTTTTTAATTTGACCAAATTTAAAGCTTGCCTGTAGTGATATAAAAATGAAAATTTTGATCCCTTCTCTATAGCGAAAAATTCACTCTCTACACCATATTTTTCATCACTTGTATTATCACTCTTATGAAATGAATTACTTTGGTTTAATTTTTGAAAAGTCAAATGAAGTGTATCATCAGAAATTTTTATAGGGGTTAGCATCTTATAAAAGTATATTTGTGCTAAATCAATAAATGACTTATACCCTATCTCTAAAATATTTGATTCTAAAAGCTCTAATACTATTGTTTTACTATTATCATTTACTTTTGATTCAAAGTATAGCATTATATCTTTACTTGTTTTAATATGCATCTTTTACCTTAGTATTTTTATTATTTTATCAAAAATATATAAATGTAATATTTAGTCTCATAAAAGTCTTTATTTAGTAAATATATTATATAATTTTTCTACTTATTAAATTAAAGGATTTTCATGTTTAAAAATATGTTTATTAAAACAAAACTACAACTAAATGCAGCAAGTGTAGTTGTAGGATTACTTATCTTAACGGCAATTACTTATAGTTCAATTAGTCAGCTAGAAGATGGTTATCAAAAATCAAAAGATACTAGCTCATTAGTTGATAATTATAAATCAATTTTAATAGGTGGACTTATGGTAAACTCTGCTTGTAGCACCTATGCTTTTGACCCTATAACTTTAAAGCCAATTCATTCTGCACAAAAAGGTTTAGATAAAGCAATAGAGTTTAATTCTAAAATAAAAGCAAACCAAGATAATCTTTTCAGTAATTTTAAAAGAATAGCTCAAGTTACTATAGATTTTGCAAAAAAAGAGCAATACTTAGCACCAGAACATATATCAATTTTACAAAAAGAGTGGATCCCTTTAAAAATTGAATTACAAAAAAAGATTACAGTTTTAAAAAAAGAGAAGAAATTATTGTCTAAACAATTCAAAGATAACTTAACTCAACTATTTTTAAAAATATCTATCGTTATAACTATAATGACAACTCTAGTTATGATTATTGGTTTTTTTATCTCCCAAGGGATTATAAAATCACTTTTTGTATTTGAAGAATCTATGAAAGATTTGGCAAATGGAAAACAAAGTGATAAAATAGAGCTTAAAAATCAAGATGAAACAGCAAAAATAGCCCAATACTTCAACATATACATGGAAAATATCACAAAAGGATTGGATCAAGATAAAAAAGTTATAACTGAAGCAAAAAATATTATTGAAAAAGTAAATTCAGGGATGTTTAACAGTACTGTAAAAGGTCATGCAAATTCAAATGAGGTTGAAGAGTTAGTTCAGTCTCTAAACAATATGATCACTGCAAGTTCTAAAAATCTTACAATTTTAGCAGATACACTTATCTCTTATGGTAACTCTAAATTTGATCATGATGTACCAAAGATTGATGGGCTTACAGGTTTAATAGCTTCACTTCTTATGGGTATAAAATCAACAGGAAATACAGTATCTGAACTTCTAGCATTAATAGATAACTCAAACAAAAGGCTTATATATAGCTCACAATCATTAACTCAATCATCAAATAGCTTAAGCAACTCATCAAATTCTCAAGCAGCATCTTTAGAAGAAACAGCAGCAGCAGTTGAAGAGGTAACTAGCACAATAACAAATAGTACAGAAAATACAATCAAAATGAGTCAATACGCAAAAGAGGTGACTAATTCTGTAAATGATGGTAAAGTATTGGCAACTAAAACTGCACAATCAATGGATGAGATAACATCAGAAGTATCTGCTATAAATGAAGCAATATCTATAATTGACCAAATAGCATTTCAAACAAATATTTTATCTTTAAATGCTGCAGTTGAAGCAGCAACAGCAGGGGAAGCTGGTAAGGGGTTTGCAGTTGTTGCTCAAGAGGTAAGAAATCTTGCTTCAAGATCTGCAGAAGCTGCAAATGAGATAAAAACACTTGTACAAAATGCAACAACAAAAGCAAATGATGGTAAAAGAATATCAGATGCAATGATAGATGGTTACTCAAAACTAGATTCAAATATATCTCAAACTATAGACTTAATTGACCAAGTCACACTTGCAAGTAAAGAGCAGCAAGCAGCTATGACTCAAATAAATGATGCAATTACCCTACTAGATCAAGCAACACAAAAAAATGCACATGAAGCTGCTAGTATAAGTGAAATGGCACAAGACAATGAGAATTTAGCAACAAATCTACAAGTAGCAATAGATAGAACCTCTTTTAATGCTTCAAATAAAAGAAGAGTTTGTGATGTAAATATGATATTTGATACAGCAAAACTAAAACTTAACCACATAACATTTAAAAATGATGCATTTGACAAATCAGGAAGTGGTACTAAATTTAAAGTAAAAAACCATCATGAATGTTCATTAGGACACTGGATAGATGAGCATGAAGATAAAGAATTCGCACAATCTTCTGATTGGGAAGAGTTAAAAAAATCACATGAAAATGTACATTCAATGACACAAGATGTAGTAGATCTTCATGCAGGTGGATATAAAAATGGTCAACTTTTTGCAGCAGCTAGTAATGTAGAAAAAAATATCGAAGTTGTATTTGAAAAATTAAATACAATTAGAGAGATAAATTGTGATAATCAATTTAAAAAAAGTTAAAGGTAATTTTATATTAATCTTTAAATAAAAAAACTCAAAGAAACAAAAGAAATATTAATATTATTTAATATTTTTTTTTCTAGAGACTTTTGCCATTTTTGCTTTTTTCTTCGCTTTCTTTTTTGCCAATTGTAAATTTGCAGCTTTTCTTGCATTTATCACTTGTTCTTTTTGATTCTTTTCTTGTGAAAAAGCTACTCTTACTGCATTTTTATTTTGGTTTCCCGTTGCAGCTATTTTTTCTGACTTAGTTGTTTTTACACTTGAAGTATTTAGTTCTTTCATTAATTGCCTTGGTTTTATTATTTTGTATTGTATTTAAAAACTAATAAGAAACAAGTTATTAGTACAAAATGGATATAATAAACTTATGATAAATGAACATATAGAAATAGGTGAAATAAACACATTAAAAATAAATAGAGACACAGAACCTGGGCTTTTTTTAGAAGCTTTAGATGGTGAGGTTGTTTTACTTCCTAATGCTTATGTAACTGATGATATGGAAGTTGGAGATGAAATTGATGTATTTGTTTATGTTGATTCAGAAGATAGAGATGTAGCAACAACTGAAGAACCACTTGGGTATGTAAATGAATTTATATCTACTAGAGTAATTGATACTATGCCAATGGGTGCATTTGTAGACTTAGGATTAAAAAAAGATCTTTTTGTACCTAAAAACAAACAAAAAACACCATTTACCTCTGGAGAAACAAGAATAGTTAGAATAGTTTTAGATGAAAAAACAAACAGATTAATTGGTGTTGAAAAGATCACATCATTTCTTACAAAAGAGATAAAAGAGTTAAAAATAAACGATGAAGTAAAGTTGCTTATATTTGCTAAAACTCCATTAGGATATAAAGTAATAGTAAATAACTCTTATGAGGGTTTAATATACGCAAATGAGATCTTTACTAAAATACAAGTTGGAAAAGTAACTAACGGTTATGTAAAAACAATAAGAGATGATGGTAAGTTAGATATTTCATTACAACCAATAGGAAAAGATAATGCTTCAGATATAAATACTACTAAAATTTTAAATCTTCTTAAATCAAATGATGGAACTCTACCTTACAACTATAAAACAGATCCTGAAGTTGTAAAAAAAGTATTTGCAATAAGCAAGAAGGCTTATAAAAGAGCACTGACCACATTAGTAAATGAAAACAAAATTATTATTAATGAAGAAACAATAAGCTTGAAGTGATTCAAACTTATTGTAATAAAACTAATAAAATTTAATTAGTAAACTTATAAACTGCACCCCTGCCCTACACTATTATGAATCTCTTTTAATCCACAACTGTTACAACTATATTCAATCTCAGTTATACCACTACAGCCATGATTTTTTAAAACTTTTGTTTTTATAACATCAACTTTAAAAGTAGTACCAGTTGCATCATCTTTAAAAGTTCTTGGTTCTGCACCACAAGATGGGCAGATACCACTATCCAAAGTGGTTTGTCTTGTTTTTTTTGATTTAAAATATAATAAAACTGAAAAAACAACTATTAAAAAAAATATTAGTAAACTAAAAATAGTATACATAAAATAATATACTATTTAATAATATCGTATTGTTTCATAACATCTTCAAGAAGCTTCATAGTATCTTTACTTGGAGGTGTTAAAGGAAGTCTATACTCTAAAGTATCAACCAAACCAGCTATATACATTGCAGCTTTAATTGGTATAGGGTTTGCCTCACAAAATAGTGAATTGTTTAATGGATATAGAGAATTGTTAATCTCTCTAGCTTTTGTATAATCATTTTCTCTCATAGCTTTCACTATTGCACTTTTTAGATTTGGTACAAGGTTTGCTGTAACAGAGATAAATCCACTTCCACCTTGAGCTAACATAGGGAAATCAATCGCATCATCACCTGAAATAACTGCAAAATTTGGAGCTTTTGTTAGAAGTTCTATAGTTCTTTCTAAACTACCCGTAGCCTCTTTTACTGCATAAATATTTGAAACATCATTAAATAATCGTACACAAGTATCAGCACTCATATCAACAGCAGTTCTTCCAGGTACATTATAAAGCATCACCGGTATCTCTATAGAAGAAGCTACTGCTTTGTAGTGTTGATATAGTCCCTCTTGAGTTGGTTTATTGTAGTATGGTGTTACACTCAAAATAGCATCAGCACCAACTGATTGAGCATGTGATGCTAATTCCATAGCTTCACTTGTAGCATTTCCACCAGCTCCTGCAATTACTTTTACATCTGTACCTTTACAAGTTGCTACTGCTATCTCTATACATTGTTTGTGTTCATTCATATCAAGTGTAGCACTCTCACCTGTTGTTCCTACTGGTACAACTGCATCAATACCTTGAGCGATTTGTCTTTTTATAAGTTTTTCATAACATACAACATCAAGTTTTCCATCTTTAAATGGTGTGATAAGTGCAGTCATTGCTCCTGTTAAGTTTTGCATAGTAAATTTCCTTACGACTTCTTTTATTAAAATATTCGCGATTATATCTAAATATTTTAGTTAAAAAGCTTTCGTAAACTATAATTTACAAATAAAATTCAATCTATTATTTTATTTAAATAATATATTTAGAAATTATTAGGTAAAATCGAGTTATGAATATACTAGAGAAACTTATATCAAAACTAGATCAAATGTCTAAAGAATTCGAATTTTTAATTGAAGAGAATAAAAATTTAAAAAGAGAATTAGATGAATATAAAAATAAAGATGATTTAGCAACTAGAAATAGTCAAGATATGATATTAGCTATTAAAACTAAACTAAAAGAGAAAGGGCAGTTTTGAAAAATATAACTTTTCATATAAATAATGCTGCTTATACTATAAATATAGGTCCTGATATTGATGGTACTTTAGAAAAAGGGCTTAAAAAGTTTTTATCTACAGATAAAAACCTAACAACTGAAGATGTTCTTCTTGCATATTTACAAAAAACACAAGAGCAAGTAAGCTTTGAAAATAAACTAGAAGAGATTATTCAAATAATACCAAGTTTAGAAAAAACACAACAATAAATTGCCTAACACTAAACAACTACACAAAAACAATATACATAATAAAAGTTATGATTTTAAAGAGTTAATAAAAGTTGAACCAAAATTAAAAGAGTTTGTTAAATTAAATAAGTATGATAATTTATCAATTGATTTTTCAAACCCTAAAGCTGTAAAGTTATTAAATAAATCTCTCTTAAATTATCATTACAATATTAAACACTGGGACATACCAGATAATTATCTATGTCCACCTATTCCTGGTCGTGCTGATTATATTCACTATATTGCTGAACTCTTAGAATCAAAAAACAATAAAACACTAAAAGGTCTTGATATTGGAGTAGGTGCAAATTGTATCTACCCTATTATTGGAGTTTGTTCATATAATTGGAGTTTTGTTGGAAGTGACATTGATATTGATTCAATAAATAATTGTAAAAAAATCATTGATTCAAATAGTATTTTAAAAGATAAAATAGAGTTAAGGATTCAAAAAGATAAAGATAATATTTTTGATGGTGTTATAGATAAAAATGATAAATTTGATTTTACGATGTGTAATCCCCCTTTTCATAAATCACAAAGAGAGGCTTTAAAAGGCAGCATTAGGAAAGTAAAAAATTTATCAAAAAAAGATATCAAAAGTCCAACTCTTAACTTTCAAGGAAAACCTAATGAATTATGGTGTGAAGGTGGAGAGTTGTCATTTATAAAAAAAATGATTATTCAAAGTAAAAAATATAAAGAAAACTGTCAACTGTTTACAACTCTTGTATCCAAAAAAGAGAATTTACCAATTTTGTATAAATTTATAAAAAAAGAAACTCCTAAACGAATCGAAACAATTGAGATGATTCAAGGAAATAAAATAACAAGATTTATCGCTTGGAGTTTTTAAACTCCACCAAATCTTCTCTCCCTTTTTTTAAAATCATCAATAATATCATCTAATTCATTTTCATTAAACTCAGGCCAATAAGAATTTGTAAAAAACATCTCCGCATATGCCATTTGCCATAATAAAAAGTTTGATAATCTAACCTCTCCACTTGTTCTAATCATTAAATCAACATCAGGAAATAGTGCTGTATCTAAACAGCTATTAATATTGCTTTCTGTTACCTCTAAATTCTTTTCATTTAGTTTTTTCACTGCTCTTGTAATCTCATCTCTACTTCCATAGTTTAATGCTAAGACTTGAACTAATCCTGTACAATGACTTGTTTCTATTTCAGTTTTTTTTATAATACTTTTTAATTTTTCACTAAACTTATCAATATCACCTATAGCTTTAAATTTTATATTATTTTCTAAATAATTAGGTAGTTCATTTTTAAAATATCTCTCTAATAACTTCATTAAAAATTCAACTTCTAACTTTGGTCTATTCCAGTTTTCTGTACTAAATGCATATAAAGTTAAATACTTTATACCTAACTTACTACAATGCTCAGTAATCTTTCGGACAACTTTAGCACCCTTTTCATGTCCAACTGCTCTTTGTACACCTTGTTCTTTTGCCCATCTACCATTACCATCCATAATAATAGCAATATGATGTAGTGAATTATTAATACTATTGTTCATATACATTATTTTAAATTTTCTAAAGGTAAAGTTATTGTAAATTCTATCGTATCAGATAGATTTATTAACAAACATCTATATAAAGCCACTTCTAACATATTTACCACCTTTTCTTTTCACTAAATATCAATATACTTAGACCAATTTTGGAACAATTTACTAACGCTCGAACTGAAAAACAAGTGGTGTAACGACTTGATAATTCGGTTTTTTGATTTTATCTATTCGACACTTAAAAGCTTTAAATTTCCACAGGGTACACTTGTTTTTTTCCTGTGTTTTGTTAGACAGTCATCGATTAATAACAGCTTACGGTAAACTATTTTAGTCTTTTTCTTCATTTGTAAAATATGGTTTTATCATTTTGATACTATCTAATTCTTGATTATCTTCTATTGCAAAAAATAAATTATTTTCATAAAATGATATGACTTCTTTTA
>JAYEMI010000026.1:0-14153 GCA_034718015.1 Campylobacterota bacterium
ACACATAACTTTATACATAACCAAATTTTACCATATTTTGCATTATATAAATACTTATAATAATTAATTTTTGATTTTTTATAATTTGAAGATTTTCTAAAAGCTCTGTATAGCCTTTAAAATGGTGCGAATGGGGGGATTTGAACCCCCACACACATAGTGCATTACCCCCTCAAGGTAACGTGTCTACCGTTCCACCACATTCGCATATTTTTAACATTTTCACAATTCCCTCAAGCCCGCGCGTCTACCGTTCCGCCACAGATGCACTTTTAGATATTTTAAATATAGCTATTTAAATAGAATCAGATTTTAGCGTAACATATCTTATTGACTATTGAATTAGTTTAACTTTTCAATCTTTTTCAATCAACTTGCTCCATTAATACCAAGTGTTTTTAAAGCTTTTATATTTAATAGTTTTGAAAGTTCACATAGCGATTCTACAAAGTTTTGTTTACTTGAGTCATTTACTATTCCATTTGTGTATGCTCTTGCTAGCCTTACGCCAATCCGAATATATCAGTATTCTTAGAAGATAATATAACTGCAACAGATATTTAAAATAATTTAAAACTACAAAAGAGGATAAAGTTTATCCTCTTTTTATCTCATACTACTATAATATTAAATACAAACATAAGGATATTTTTTGAAAAAGAAATTAAATAAAGAAATCAAATTAGCTATATTATCTTTAGATACAATGCCTCAAAAAACATATGATAGATTTTCACAAATGGGACATCTTCAAAACAAATCATACATGGAGATATGGTCACACTACCCAATGGTAAGAAAGCCTTTCAATCCAAAAACAATGGTTAAAGAAACATCAATAATTGAACCATATCTACTTTTACAATACTTAAAAAAAGAGAATGTAAACTGTAGGTTTTGGTATAACAATTCACTATTTATTTATAATGATGAACTTTATAGAATAATTGGAAAAGATGTTGTCAAAGTTGATCTTGATGGTGTATATTATTTCTCATTTAGGGAGAGTTTTGCACACCCATTTTTCTCTTTATTTGAGCAAATACTTGAAAAGAATGGTGGAAAACTTTGTAAGCCAAATAAAGCTACTATGAGAAATACTGGTTGTATGAATAAGATGTATGCAATAAATGAGTTATATTCCAATAGAGATAAATATATTCAAGATTTAATAGTCCCTTTTAACATTAAGCCTACAGATTATACTATATTTATGCAGTTTATTAAAGATAATTTAGGAGACAAGGTGGTCTTTAAAAATGATTGTATACAAGAGGGTAAAGGGGTGATTTTTAAGAACCTTAGTGAAGATTTACTTGTCCCAGAGATAAGAAGATCAATAGATATTCATAAGCACAAACAAAAAGAGTTGTTAATTGCTCCAGCTTATACAATAGAGAATGAATATAGATGTTATTTTACAAACTATGCTGATGGTGCAAAAGTATTTGCTATAAAACAGCGTGTTAATACAACAGATGAAAAAGAGTTTTATTCAAAGGACAATATTCATATAAATGTAAATATGAAAGTGAAATGGTTAGAGATAAAAAACAATAGTGATATATTTAAATATGCATCTAAAATAGCTTATGAGATGATTGAGTTGATGAGTTATGATACAGGTTGTTTAGAGTTTGCTATTACAGATGAGGGAAAAATTGTATTCTTTGAAGTAAATCAGATGGCAGGACCTTTGCCTTTTGAAGGTGAAGATTGTGAAAATATGAATGATTATTATATCTCAATGTTTGATGAGATGGTGCGATAAAATTGTTTATGTCTAAGTTGATTATCGAAAAGAATATGGATGGAGTGCTAGAAGTTTCTAATAATAATAAAGGTGCATGTTTTAAGATTATCACTGAGGCATAGAGTGTGTCAAAAGTTTATAGTAAAAGTAGAACCTTCATTTTGTACACTTTGAATATCTAAACTAAAGTTATGAGTATTTACAATATTTGTAACTATTGAAAGTCCTAATCCAAGAGAATTATTCCATCCATTATTTGATACTCTATAAAACTTTTTTGTTATTTTTTCAAGATCATCTTTTGCGATTCCAATCCCTTTGTCTATAACTGATATTGAATTTGTATCTAAAACTATTGTCACTTTATCTTGAGAGTATTTTAGAGCATTTTCTATTAGATTTGAGACTGCAATACTAAATAAAGTTTCATCAATTTTTAGTGTTACCTCCTCTTTTATCTTTAGATCTATCTCTTTATTTTTATAGTTTAGTTGTAGATTTTCAATATTTTCTTTTAAAAACTCTCTTAATTTAACTTCACTATATCTAAGTGATTGTTTCCCCTCATCTAGTTTTATTGATAATCTTAATGTATCTATTAAATCACTTAGTCTAATACCACTTTTATAAATTTTACTTAAAAACTTCTCTTGTATCTTTTTATTTATATTTTTATCATCGATCAAAGTTTGCGTATAGCCGTTTATAACTGCAATTGGATTTTTAAATTCATGTGAAATTGCTGAGATTATGTCATCTTTTTGATTGTTTGATTGTTTTAGTTTTGCAGTGTACTTTGCTTTTTGTTTATCTTTTTTTGTTAATACACCTGATACTTTTGTAAGTAGTTTTGTGATTTGAGAAAACTCATGAGAAAACTCTGAGTTTATGTATGAGTTCTTTCTTTTTTTGGTTAGGTCTATTAAAAACTGTAATATTTTGTTTGTTTCATACTGTAATAGAGTACTCATTTTATATGCTAAGAAAAATAGTGAACTAAAAAAAACTACTAAAACTATCGCTATTTTTACACCTAAAGAGAGTATTTTCTCATTTATTTTTTCTAATTCTCTGGACATCCTAATATAGAAGTAGTTATCACCTTTTTTATATCTTTTTACTACATACAATAGGTCTTTTTTTATAGTATCAGAGTATCTAATTATATAACCATATTCTTTGGAGTTTGATTCCACTATCTCATCTCTATACTTATGATTATCCATATTTTCTTTATCTTGATGTGATTCTACTATTACTACACCTTGTTGATTTATCACGGTTAATCTTATATTTAAATCTTGTTTGATTTTTGAAGCTATATTTTCTACATGAGAGATGGTATCTATATCATAAGATACTAATTCTATATTGTGCAAAAGTGAGATTTTTGTTTGGGTGATATAAAAGTCTTTTACCCAATAATATAATATGCCACCAACCGTTATAAATAAAATTATAAATAAAATTATAAATTTTCTTAAATAAAGTTGGTGAAGTTTTAACACAATATATACCCCTCTCCTCTAACTGATTTTATATACTCTTTAGTTCCATCTGGGTCTATTTTTTCTTTTAATCTTTTAATTGCAACATTTACAGTTTTTACTTTTTTATCAAAACTATCTGTCCATACATTTTCAAGTAAAATTTCTCTTGTAAGAAGTATATCTTTATTTTTTAGAAATTCTAAAAACAGATCATGCTCTAAATGTGTAAGTTTAATTTGAACACCATCTATGTAAAAACTTTTATTCTCAGAGTTATAAATAATATCTTTGTGTTTTAAAATATCATTCTCTTTTGAACTTCTTTTAATGACTGCTTTAACTCTTGCTTTTAAAACTTCAATATTAAAAGGCTTAGTGATGTAATCATCCCCGCCTCTATTAAAGCCTTCAAGTATATCATCACTACTATCTTTTGCACTAAGATAAATAACTGGTTGATTATATCCAATATCTCTAATTGATTTTATAAAAACACTACCCTCAATACCAGGTAGATTTCTATCCATAATAATTAAGTCGATATTTTCTTCATCAAGTATTGATTTTACATTAGAGGTATCGATACATCCAATTGTCTCATATCCAATACTACTTAGTGTATAATCAACTAAATCTAAGATATCCTCTTCATCCTCTACTATTAAAATTGTTTTCTCCATACTGTAACCATCCATCTTTTAATTATTATGTAAACTACCACCAATTTTTATATATAAAAGAAGGTTTGCTATGCTTGTAGCTCTATCTGCAATTTTTTCACTTTTTCTAAGTGCTTTTAACATATTGTGGAATTTCTCAAAATCATCTGATTCTTTAGCAGATGCAAATAAACTTTTTTCAACCATCTCATATAGATCATCTGTTTTATTTTCTTCTATTAAAACATCATTATATGTATCTTGCATCTCATCTTTACATTCAATATTTAGCATATTTATTGCATATCCTATAGCTTTTGTAGTTGATCTTTGCATAGGTATTGCATATTCATTTATAACGTCAATATTAACATCGCTACAAACATCGGTAAAGCCTTTTATAAAACTTCTAGTATTTGTAGAGGCTCTTAAAAGTTCATTTGTGATTTTTAAGTATGATACAACCTCTCTTAAATCCCTTGCTTCTGGTGAATAAAGAGCTAGAACTTTTACTATCTCATTATCAATATCGCTTGTTTTACTACTAATATTATTTATATAAGTTTTTGCTTCACTGAATTTATCTTGATCACAATTTTTCAGTGCCTCTAATAATAGCTCATTTGATTTAACTAATCCATCACCTATATTTATTATTTTAACTTTTATATCTTTTATATCTTCTTCATATAGCATAGTTTTTCCCTTATTTAGTTTTATTTATTATGATTTAGATTATCCGAATCGACCAGTAATATAATCTTCTGTTTGTTTCTCTTTTGGATTTAAAAATATATTTTCAGTTTTATCAAACTCTACTAAATCTCCTAAATACATAAAAGCAGTAAAATCACTAATTCTACTTGCTTGTTGCATATTATGTGTAACAATTGCAATACTTACATCTTTTTTAAGCTCTACAATAAGTTCTTCAATTGCTCCTGTTGATATTGGATCAAGTGCAGATGTAGGCTCATCAAACAAAATAACTTCAGGTTTAACTGCAACAGCTCTAGCTATACAAAGTCTTTGTTGCTGTCCACCACTTAGACCCATTGCTGGTTTATTTAGTCTATCTTTTACCTCATTCCATAAAGCACTCCCTTTTAAGGCAGTTTCAACAAGCCCTTCTAATTCACTTTTATCTTTGATACCTGCTATTCTTAACCCATAAGCAACATTATCAAAGATTGACATTGGAAATGGTGTGGGTTTTTGGAAAATCATCCCTACTTTTTGTCTAAGTTCGATAAATTCATTCTCTTTTTGGATATCTAATATATTGCTATATTTATTTGACTCTGTATCAAGAAGCTCAATTGTTCCATCATATATATTACCTGGATATAGGTCATGGATTCTATTCATAGCTCTTAAAAGCGTTGATTTTCCACAACCACTTGGACCTATTAAAGCGGTGATTTTATTTTTTTGAATTGGTAAATTTATATTTTGTAATGATGGTTCATCATTCCCTGGGTATGTAAATGAAAAATCTTTTATATTCATAATTTGCATAATGTATTCCTTATCTATTGTTTTTATTTCGTGTTATAAATCTTCCAGTTAAATTGATAACTAGAACAAGTACGGTAAGTATAAATGAAGCAGCCCAAGCTAAATCTCTACTTGCTTCCTCAGGTTCATTTGCCAAATCATAAATACTTACAGTTAAAGATGGAAATGATTGAGTTAAATCCATACTAAAGTAGTTTGATGTTTCACTAGTAAAAAGTAGTGGTGCAGTCTCACCAATAATTCTAGCAAAAGCAAGTAATATACCTGTCATAATACCAACTTTGGCTGCTTTTATAACGATATCCATAATCACTTTATATTTTGAAGCTCCAAGTGCCATACCAGCTTCTCTTAACTCTTTTGGTACAAGACTTAGCATACTATCTGTAGTATTTATAATAATTGGTATCATCATGATGGATAATGCAATAGCCCCTGCAAATCCACTTGTACCACCTGTTGGTTTTACAATCACAGCAAATACAAATGCTCCAATAACAATAGACGGTGCAGACATCATAATATCACTTAAATCTCTAATGATTTGAGCATATCTTCCTCTACCATACTCACGAATATAGATACCAGCAATCATCCCAAGAGGGATACCAATCACACCAGCAAGTCCAGCAAGTATAAACTGCCCGATGATAAGGTTTCTTAATCCACCATCTATTAAGTCATTTAAAAACAGACCAAAATGAAATGAACCTAAACCTTTTACGAATAATGTGATTAAAATCCATGCCAAAAATGCAAGCCCTATAAGTGCTGAAAATATTGACAGCCCTAGTACTATTTTGTTTATTAGTAGTCTCACTTGTTAGCCCCTTTTAAGAAATAAAATTTAGCAAATGAAATTACTGCAAAACTTATAACAAATAATATAAGTGCTAAATAAAACAATGCACTCTCACCAAGTCCTGATGCTTCACCAAAGTTATTAGCAAGTGCAACAGGGATCGAAATCGTTGGGTCATTAATAGCATCTGGTAATGCAAAAATAGAACCAATCAAGAATGCAACAGCCATAGTCTCTCCCAAAGCTCTCCCTAAAGCCAAAATAATAGAACCAATAATTCCAACTTTAGAATATGGAAAAATGATATCTTTAATCACCTCAAACTTTGTAGCACCTAAAGCGTAAGCTGATTCTTTTAACACATCAGGTGTTGTATTCATACTATCTCTAGTGATAGCTGCCATAAATGGTAATATCATAACCCCAAGAACTAAACCAGCAGTTAAAAGTGATACTTGATAACCTCCAACTACATCTGCTACAATAGGAGCGAAGTAATAAAGCCCCCACATACCAAATATGATACTAGGAATTGCTGCTAAAAGTTCAATAGCAATACCAACAACATTGGAGATATTTTTAGGTGCTATTTCAGCTAAAAATACTGCAATCCCCATAGCAATAGGAAGTGCAAAAGCCAAAGCTATCATAGTTGAAAGTATAGTACCAACAATAGCTACCCATCCACCAAAGATAGTTTTAGTAGACATTTGAGCAAATGCACTATCTTCATCCATGATGTCATCATCTTCATCCATCATAGCATCTTCATCATATAACTCATCATCCATAGATGAAACATCATCATCTTCATCTATTATTGTTTCATCAATAGTAGATATATCCTCACTTTTTTCAGGGATAACATCTAATGCAACTTCTTTATTCCAATCAGAATTAGTAATAAAATCAAAACCAAACTCATCAATAGCAGGCTTAGAAGCTGTAAAAAGTGTTATGAAAATACCTACAAGTATAATAAATACTAAAGAAGCACTACTAACTGCAAGTTTTTGAAAGATTTTTTCCATCAAAACATCAACCTTTTTGTAAAATTTAGTGATTGTAAGGTATATTGATTACGATTTGGTTACAAGCAATAATTAAACATATTAAATAAATATAGTTAAGTAATTATAGAAAAAAGACATAATTTATTACTTTTGGGCATATTTAAGTAGAATTTAATATTACTAAATGTATCATTTCTTTAGTTTATTACAAAATTGTAATAAAATCACAAAATAAAAGGACCTAAAATGGCAAAAGAGTTAAAGAAAAAGAAAAAAGTAGCAGCAAAAGTTTCTAAGAAAAAAGTACTAAAAAAAGCAGCTAAGAAAAAAGCAGCAAAAAAAGTAGAAAAAAAGCAAAAAGCTAAAAAAATAGCTAAGAAAAAAGTTGCTAAGAAAAAAGCAGCAAAAAAATCAAAAAAGTCTTCTAAAAAGAAAAAATAGTTAGTTTAACTTAACTTAATAAAAAGGGATAGTTCATGTGAGCTATCCCTTTTTTAATGCCGTACTAATAGTATCAGTCTAATGGTAAGGAGATATTAAAAACAGCACCGTCTTGATTATTTTCTACCTCTATTTTACCTTGTAGGTGATTTTCTATTATGGTTTTTGAAATATATAGACCTAGTCCTGTACCATTCATGAGTTCTTTTGTACTAAAGTATGGTTCAAATATTTTATTTATGATATCTTTTTGTATCCCTTTTGCATTGTCACTTATTCTAATATTTAAATTATTTTTATATTTTTTCACTTCAACTTTTATATATCCATCTTTTATACTGTTGTATACAATTGCTTCTTTTGCATTATTTATTATATTCATCAAAACCTGCATTAGTTCTCTACTAAAAGTATTTATTTGTGAATTTATATCTCCAGTTATTATGAGCTTTATGTTATTGTTTTTTAAAGATTTACCTATTACAGCTATCGTGTCTTTTATAACATCATCTATTTTTAAGAACTCTTTTTCTTGATTTGGTTTAAAAAAGTTTTTAAAATCATCAATAGTTTTAGATAACTCTTTTGTTTGTCGTATAATATCAAATGATGTACTTTTTAATACATCTTCATTTAAAGATTCTAATTCAATATCAGCAATGATATTATTAGCATCCATGGAGATAATACTAAGTGGTTGTCTCCATTGGTGGGCTATCATACTTATCATCTCGCCCATTGCAGCTTGTCTTGATTGGGTAAGCATCAATTTTTCTTGTTCGTGAAGTTTTTCTAGTATTTTTTTATCTTCTGTTATATCTTTTAGTATCTCAACTGATGCAATAACCTCTGCACTATTATCTGTTATTGGTGTTGCACTAAAGGACAACCATTTACCATCCTCTCCTAGATGTGGAAAAAAATCTTCAGCTTCAAATATAGAATTTGATTTTGAAGATATTTTATATTTTCCTTTATAGTACTTCTCTATTTGCTCTTGTTTATTACCATCTATCATAATATCAGTCATAGTTGGTCTTTGTTTTTTATAAAAGATTTCACCATGGTTTTTTGTTCCTAATATATCCTCTTTTTTTACATTTGTTAGACTCTCACACTCTTTATTCCAATGAATAACATTATGAAGTTTATCAATAACAAATATGGCGAGAGGACTATTATCTATTATTCTTGAGAGATTTATTTCACTTTGTTTAAGATTTGTTTCCACTTGGGTTAGGTAGGAGATATCTGTAAATACAGCAATACTTCTCTTTTTTTCATCAAATTCAAGTAGTCTTGCTGTTAATAAAAATATATGTTCAACATTGTTTTTAATAATACAAACTTTATGGATTTCATCTTTATTTTTTAGTACATAATCTAGCCATTTCATACCATTCATATTTGGTTTTATATAACCATCTTTGTTTTCAAAATAGTCACATATACAATCGTGCTCTTTTTTAAAAGATTCTATACTTTCAAAGCCTAAAAAATCAAGCATAACTTGGTTTGCTTTATCCATCTCCTCACCATCACTTGCTATTATGATATTAGGGATTGCATCAAAGATGCTATTTGAGTAGTTTGTGCTAAACAGTATGGTTTCTTTGTACTTATTTTCGTTTGTTATATCTTGTCCGTATGATATAATAGAGTTTATTGTTCCATCTTTTTCTTTATGTGGAATATATGACATTTTCATACATCTTCTACCAATAGTTTCAAAATCAACCTCTATTGTGTACTCGATAACTTCTCCAGATAATGCTCTATCTATATTTGGTTTTATCTCTTTTTCAAATACCTCTTCCCCTAAAAAATAACCAATTTTATTGCCTATAATATCTTCAATGCTATGATTAAGATATTTTGAATAAGCTTTATTTACTACTTCATAGGTATAATCTTTATTTACAATAGACATTGGAAAAGGTACAGATGAAGTGATAAGTTCATACTTTTTTAGTTGTTTTTGTATATTTACAAGCTCTTTACAATCATCAATTCTTGCCATAATAAACCTCTGTAGTGTTTGAATGGTTTATTATATCATAAGTTTAAATAATATTAAAATATTATTTAACTAAAAAAAGGGGAACACCTCTTTTGAAGTGATCCCCTTTTTTAGTCTAAAGATATAAATTATTTAAAATAATTATTTTATACCTTTATCTGCCCAATAAGCTCTAACTTTTTTAGTAAGTGCATCTGGAAGTGGAACAAAACCTAAATCAGAAGCGATAGTTTTACCATTTTTATATGACCAGTCATAAAAATCTGTAACTCTTTTATTCATTGCAGTTTCTTCTTGTGGTAGAAGAATAAATGTAGCTGCTACCATTGGGTAAGAGTCTTTTCCAGCTGGATCTGCTATAACTGCATAGAAATCTCTTTTAGGATTTAAAGTTGCTTTTGCAGATGCTTCTTGAAATGCTGAAAGTTGTGGTTTGATAAAATATCCCTCTTTATTTTGTACATTTGCCATAGCTATATCATTTGATTTCGCATCAGCATAATCAATATAACCAATTGAATATGGAGTTTGTTTTATAAGTGCAGCAACACCAGAGTTTGCTTTTCCACCAATATGATGATCTCCTGGCCATGTTAAAGATTTTTTTGCACCAAACTTTGTTTTCCATTCACTATTTGATTTACTTAGGTAGTATGTGAAGTTATATGTAGTTCCTGAACCATCAGCTCTATGTACAAATGTCATTTTTTTGTGTGGTAGTTTTACTTTTGGATTTGCTGTAGCAATAATTTCATTATCCCAGTATTTTATATTTCCTAATGCTATCTCTGCTATTGCAGCTCTAGTTAAGTTTAGGTTTTTTATCTCTGGAATATTGTATGCCATTGTTATAGCTCCAACAACTGCTGGGAACTGGTATAGTTTATTTTTCTTTAATGTTTTTGGAGAAAGAGGTTTATCTGTCCCTGCAAAATCAACTGATCTAGCTTTCGCATCTTTGATACCTTTTGAAGATCCTTTTTTAATATAATCAACTTTTATACCTGTTTCTTGATTATATGCTTTAATCCACTTTTGGTATACACTGTATGGAAATGATGCTCCACTACCCTTAATAATATCAGCTGCATTTAAAGTTGATACTGCCATTGTACTTGCTAGTGCAAGAGTTACTAATTTTTTCATATTCGTTTTCCTTATTTGATTTATGATGCAATTCTAATTTAGTATGATTACAATTTGGTTACACTATTGTAATTTGATTGTAAAGTGTAAAGTAAGCTTGATTATTATATTCTTTTATTTAAAAATATAACAATTATTTATACACAAAGGTTATTTAGATGAATAAAAATATAAAAAGTTTAATCATAGTGCTTTTTGTTTTAATACCTATTTTATTGTTTTCAAAAGATAAAACATATTTAGAATACTGGACACCATTTACAGGTGGTGATGCAAGACCTATGCAATTTATAGTAGATAAGTTTAACTCTTCACAAGATGAAATAGTAGTGAATATGAAAGTAATTGAGTGGGCTAAGTATTACCCTTTATTATTAAAGTCTATAAATACAAAAAAATCTCCAGATGTAGCAATAGTACATGCAAGTAAATTATCAGAATTTATATCAAGTAACCTACTTAAAGAACTAAAAGATATAAAAACAGAGCAATTTACCAAAAAAACAATTAATAGTGTTAGGTTTAATAGTAAACTTTATGGAGTCCCTATAGATACTCATCTACTTTTAGCATACTACAACAAAGAATACATAGATAAACTAGAAAATAAAATGAGTGAAAATGAGTTTATTGAGTTTTTTAAAACCTTACAAACAAAACTACCAAAAGATGTAGTTGCATTAGGTCAACCAATAGATAATGTTTTCCCTTTTTGGATTTGGTATACTTTTTACAATCAAATAGATGGTGGTGGGAAATATATTGAAAATAATAAAGCCGTATTTAATAATAAGGCTGGATTAAAAGCACTAAATTTTTTAGTTAAATTAAGAGATGAAGGTATATATAAAAAACAGATAAACGATACTCAAGGCTATAATATGTTTAAGTATGGAAAATCATCAGTTTTCTTCACGGGTGGTTGGGCAAATTGGAATTTTGAGCAAAATAAAGATTTGGATTTTGGTGTAGCACCTTTTATGCAAGTTTTTGACAAACCTGCTACTTGGAGTGATTCTCATACTCTATCAATACCAATAGGTGTAGATGAAAAAAAATATGAAAGTATATTGAAATTCTCAAATTTTGTTGCTTTTGAAGGTTTGATTTGGTCATCTGCTGGGCATATACCATCAAACAAAACAGTACTAAACTCTAATGAATATAAAGAGAACACGAAAAGATCAAAATACTCTAAATATTTAGAATTTAGTTATAGTATGCCAAAACACAAAAATCTTTGGCTTTGTAATGAGATAATGATACGAATATTTAGTGATATGATGCAAAGCAATAAAACTGCACAAGAGACATTAAATTATGCTCAAGATGAGGTAGATAAAGTTTTGAAGGAAAATAGGTAATGGCTAATTTAAAAATGGAAAATTCAATATCTATAAAACTACTGAAAAGTATATTTTTAGTATATATTACTTTAACAATTATTATGAGTAGTGGATATATGTATGCTGAATATCAAAATACAAAAGAGACTATCCAATATGAAATAGAAGCACTTGAAAAAACATTTAACAAACCCCTTACTAACTCAATATGGAACTTTGATAAAAATCAAAGAGAAACACTACTTAATAGTATTTATAACCTACGATTTATTACTGGCTTGAAGTTGGTAAATAAAGAGAGCATAGTTGTATCAAATCTAGGAGATACAATAAAGAAAAATGAATTAGCCCACAAGTTTATCTTGGAGCAAGAATTCAAAAGTAAACTTATAAAAGTAGGGGAGTTACATCTATATACAAAACCCAGTATCATAATAAATAAAGTAAGAGGTGGTTTTTATTTTATCATTTTTAGTGCTATTATTCAAAGTATAGTTCTTTTGATATTGTTAATATGGATTTTTAATAAGTATTTATCAAAACCTATTGGTGAGTTAACTTCAAAAGTTCAAAATATTGATCTTAATAATATAGAAAATTGTGAGTTATTAAAATATAATATAAATAGTGATACAAAAAATGAGTTAGATATTTTTAGTAAAAGCTTCGCTATTATGCTTAATAAAATTAATCATTCACTTAAAGAACTTGATAATCTAAATAAAACTTTGGATACTAAAGTGATTGAACAAACCAAAGAATTAAATAGTGAAAAACAATATATTCAAACTATTTTAGATACAAACCCAAATATTATTGTGGTTACAAATGGTGTAAATATAATAAGTGCAAATCAAAGTTTTTTTGACTTTTTTGGCTATATAAATATTGAAGAGTTTAAAATGCACCATGAATGTATCTGTGACTATTTTATAACACTTGACGATGATACTTTTCCAAAAAATAAACTAATAAAAGGTAAGAATTGGTGTAAATACTTAGCATTAAATAATAATACAACACATCAAGTAAAACTAAACAACTTAGATAAAGATTACTATTTTAGTATTAGTGTTAATAGTATGGATACAAATGCTGAGATGCTAATCACAATGCAAAATATTACAGAGTTAAAACATAAAGACCAGTTACTTTTACAACAATCAAAATTAGCTTCAATGGGTGAAATGATTGGTAATATAGCACACCAATGGAGACAACCTTTATCTGCAATATCAACTGCTGCAACTGGTATGCAAGTTCAAAAAGAGTATGGAATACTTACAGATGAGGTTTTTAATGAGAGTTGTGTCAGTATAAACCAAAATGCACAATACCTATCTAAAACGATTGATGATTTCAAGGATTTTATTAAAGGTGATAGGGAAAAAAGAGTATTTAATTTAAAAAATTCAATAAATAGCTTTTTACATCTAGTAGATGGAACAATCAAACAGTATAATATAAATATTGAGTTAGATGTAGATAAAGATATAGTAATAGATGGTTATGAAAATGAGTTAACTCAATGTATAATAAATATATTTAATAATGCAAAAGATATATTAAATGATAAAGATGAAGATTCTAGATGTATATGTTTATCTTCTAGCGTTGTAAATGATAAATTAATATTATCAATAAAAGATAATGGCGGTGGTATTAAAGATGATGCTATAGCCAAAATATTTGAACCATACTTCACAACAAAACATAAATCACAAGGTACAGGCTTAGGGTTACATATGACTTATACATTAATAGTTGATGGGATGGGTGGAGATATTGAGGCTTCAAATGTTCAGTTTATATATAATAATCAAGAATTTAAAGGAGCTGAGTTTAAAATAACGCTTCCGTTGTCTTAATAGCCCTTTAAATAAGCTATTTAGGAAGCACCTAATTTTTTATTGTGCTAAAACTGTGCTAGTTTTGTGCTAACTATTCTAACAAAAAAGAACCTCT
>JAYEMI010000027.1:0-13726 GCA_034718015.1 Campylobacterota bacterium
TCAATTTTATCAGTTTCACCAGCTAAACTAAACCCTTTTAATCTAAGTCTACAACTATCACAAACACCACACGCTTTTTTTTCATTTGCATAACAACTCCAGGTATGTTGAAGTGGTACATTAAGCTCTAAAGATTTTCTTACTATTTGTTCTTTTGTCATATTAACTAGGGGTGTTTTAATCTCTAACTTTGTTTCTTCTCTTGTCCCTTGATTCATTGCACTTTGCATCTTATCAATAAAATTATCAGTACAATCAGGGTAGCCACTACTATCTTCTTGAACGACTCCAATATACAAAGCTTCGGCACCTTCCTTTTCAGCTAACGCAGTTGCAATACTTAGAAAAATACCATTTCTAAATGGCACATAAGTTATAGGTACACCTGCTTCAACTCCATTAGTTGGAATCTCTATGGATGAATCAGTTAATGCTGAAGCACCTATTTGTGTAAAAAATGGTATGTTTATCTCATATTTCTCTTTTACATTTAACTCGATACATATATTTCTAAAAGCTTCTAGCTCTTTATGTTCAGTTCTTTGACCATAGTTAAAATGAACTGCAATAATCTCATAACCATTATTTAAAGCTAAATATGAAGCTAATGTGGAATCCATACCTCCACTTAATATACATACAGCTTTTTTATTATTTTTCATATGTTAAAAAATCCTTTTGTTTATTTGTAAAAAATTTCCAATTAATTGGAAGTATATTTACCTCTTCATTTTCTTTTATTAGTTCTGTATTCTCATCTAAAACTATAAGTGCATTACACTTGCTTAAAATACTTACCATTCCTGGGCTTCTTTTGTGTGAAGCTTCAAACTTATCACCATCAAAATATCCTGGAATTATAGTGATTCTTCCTTTTTTATTATTTAAATCTATACTATTTTTTGTTTTAATTGTGTTGTGAAATATATTTTTTGAACCACTTAACTTTTGAACTATAATCTTTCCAAATAATTCAAATATAAGGGATGAAGCAAGTGGATTACCAGGTAGATTTAAAATAACAGTTTTATTGATTTTACCAAGTATTGTAGGTTTTCCAGGTTTTATTTTAATACCATCAAAGATAGTTGTCATCTTTAAAGCATCGAAGGCTTCTTTAGTGAAATCTGCCTCACCCACGCTAACACCACCACTTGTTATAATTAGATCTGAATCTAGCGAATTTATTATTAACTCTTTTAGACTATCAATACTATCATGTGCCATACCTATAAAGTTGACATCACAACCAAGTTCTTTAACACGTGCGATTAAAGTAGGAGTATTTGAATTGTAGATTTGATATTTTTTGATACTTTCATAATGAAGCTTTAGCTCCTCACCACTAGCAAAAACGGTAACTTTTGGATTTTTGTATATTTTCACATGAGTAATACCTTGACTTGCAAAAAGTGTAATTTTTGCGAAATTGATATCATCACCTTTTGATATAAGTAACTCACCATTTTTTATATCTTCACCAACAAATCTAATATGTGCAAATGGTGAAATAAAATCTGGTAGTTTTACTTTATTATTATCTAGTATCTCAACATCTTCTTGTGGAACAATTGCATCTACACTATCTGGTACTCTAGCTCCTGTCATTATTTTTATAGTTTGTTGTTTTTTTATTTTAGTAGTTTTTTTACTTCCTGCTAATATTGTGTCTAAAACTTTTACAACTTTATTTGCATCATCAAGTTTAACACCATATCCATCCATAGCAGAGTTATTAAATCTTGGCATAAAATGTGTAGCAAATATATTTTCTGCTGATATTTTTCCAATAGATGATTCAATTGGTACTATTTCATAATTAATTATTTTGATGTGTTGATCGATTAGATTGAAAGCTTCATATACATCTACTGCCATTTATATTCCTAATAAGATTTATTGGATATAATAGCAAAAATGTTCAAAGAGGAAAATAAATGGAATTTGTTTCAACATCAATAGTTACACACGTATATTTTATTATGGCTTTATTATTTATAATGATATTTAATTTATTTAGCGTATTAAAAGTTGATGATTACTTTAGTTTAGTAAAAAGATTAAAATTTATGACACCACTTTATCACTCAATAAATGCTGTTGTAGCTTACACAGGTGGGATAGTAGCAGCTTTTGCACAAGATTTAAGTATCACAGTGATTCTTATGATTGCTACAACAATATTTATTATGGTATTAGAGATAAAAAGGTATAAAAAACAAAGAGTAATAAAATTAAATGAAGTTGAAAAACAGATTGAGTTTAGATTATTTGCAAAAAAAATATATATGATGGAGATATCTGCTTTAGTATTTACATATATTATTTCAAAGATATTCTAATATGCAATTCACATATCATGAAAATGCTGGTGAAAATCTTTTAACAATTGATTCTGAGCTTCATAAATATCTTTTTAAAATTAGACGGCATAGTGTTGAAGATGATATATTTTTTAGAAACTTAACAAACAAAAATATATATAGATATAAAGTGCAAAATATTGATAGAAGAAAAACTACACTATTTTTAGTAGATTTTGAAGAAAAAATAATAGAACCCAAAAAAAAGTTACATATTGGTTGGTGTATAATAGACCCTAAATCTATAGAGAAGTATATAGCTTCACTAAATGAAATAGGAGTTTCTAAAATCACATTTATATATTGTGATTATTCTCAAAAACAGTATAAATTAAATATGGAAAAACTAGAGAAACTACTAATTAACTCTTCTGGACAATGTGGTAGAAGTAGTATAATAAAATTAGAAAGATCAAATTCACTAAAATTATTTTTAGAACAAAATCCAAATAGTTATATGTTTAATTTTTCATCAAATCAAATAGATGATTATAAAAATGATATAGATACTATTGTCTTAGGATGTGAAGGTGGTTTTTCAAAAGATGAGATATCTGATTTTGATACAAAAAGAGTTGTTGGGATAAATTCTAATATGATATTAAGAAGTGAAACAGCTGCTTTAAGTATAGCATCGAAACTTATTTTTTAGATATAAACTTTAGGTATAAAAAAGGCGATAACTAAAAGTTATCGCCTTTTTTATTAGTGATGTAAGAGTTTTACCAGCTTCTTACAAGACCATGACATCTTGAACATGCATTTAAAAGATCAGAGTAACCCTCTGCTGCTTTAGTATATGCTTTATCGTCAAGATTTAATTCAACTATAGTAGTATCTGCAGAGATTCTTTTAGAAGCATTAACAGCTACATTTACTAAGTGTTTTTTATTTTTTGGTAAATATTTTTTAATCACAGATTCATCAGAGAACATATCGTTCCCTTTTTGAATTTGTGATAAACCGCTTTTTATCATATCTGAATTATTGTTGATAAATCCAAATTGAACCTCTTCTATACCTTTTTGCATAAGATTCATAGAGTTTTTCATTACATCATTTGCAGATGCAAAACTAACACTAAGAATACCAGCCATTAAAATTTTTGTCAATTTCATCATATACCTTTCTTAGTGAACTTCTCGCCAGATTTTAGCTTTCCATAACCATGCAAATATTGCAAAGATTACCAGATAACCTAAAAATGGTCCAGCAAGTGCTTCTCTCTCTTTTTTAGAACTATCACCAACTTCTGTCATATACTCAACAACTTGGTCTTCAGCAGCTTTCGTTAAACCAACTCTTGGCATTGATGTTCCATGAAGATGCTTTTGTGGGTCATTTATAAATGTATGTAAATATGCATCACCTCTACTTCTAATATATTGAGATAAATCAGGAGGCATTTTACCCATGTAAGATTTAATGTTTGCATCAGGAGTTTGAGCTGCCATAGATCCACCATAGAAATCACCATATTTAATAGAGTGACATCTTTGACATGCATCAGCAAATACTTCTTTGTTTGTCATGCTTTTTGGAGCTATTGACTGTAAATAAGCAACCATATCAGCTATATCTTGTGGTTGCATCCAACCATATCCTGGCATTGGATGAACTTTTCCATCAGCAAATGCATGTTCAGTTTTTGTAGCTTTAGCTGGATCTTTTATAAAAGCAGCTAAAAAATTACCATCATATATTAAGCCAGCTGTACTTAAATCAGGTGGTGTAACACCATAAGCAGCAGCTGCACTTGCATCATCCATAAGTTGTGGGAAACCTGCAGATTTTATTGAGTGACAAGCTGTACAATTCATTGCAACTTGCTCTGCACCTTTTTTAGCGTCACCAACAACACCATTTAATCCATCTACATCTTTAAAAGTGTAGTCTGCATCTTCAACATGTGGGTGTAATTGAGTGTGAGCAAATGGCTCAACACCCCAATATAAAACACCTGTAAAAAATACAACTACTGCTAATATTTTAAGTTCTCTCATTATAACGCTCCTCTTGCTTTAGCATCAGCTTTTGTAATAAATGGTAATGCTGCCCATAGGAATAAGAATACTGCAGTTGCATAGAATCCTACCCAAGCATTTGCACCTGTTGGAGGTAATTTACCATAAATAGAAAGTACAAGTAAATCTACAATCATAATCCAGAACCAGATAAAGAATCTAGGTCTTTTATGTGCAGGTAAAACATCAGGGTCTCTATCTAAGAATGGGAAAACAACAAAAATAACTTGTGCTAAACCAAATATGATAAGACCAATATCTCCAGCTTTCATACCAAGCATATCAAAGAAAGGTCCTCTTAGTGTTTCATAAGACCATAAGAAATACCACTCAGGATAAATATGAGCTGGTGTTACCATTGCATTAGCAGGGTCAAAGTTAACTGGATCCATTGCAAAGTTATAGTTAAAGAATACTAAGTAGAAGTAGAATATAAAAAATACACCTAGAACTGCAAAATCTTTTGATAAGAATACAGGCCAAAAAGGGATAACTTTAGATTCTTTTTTATTTCCACTTAAATATTTTTCAGCTTCAGCATCATAGTCAATATCATCAGCGTCTTGATTATTAACATGAGGAATTCTTAATGTATAAAAGTGAAGTACAATAACACCAATAATTATTATTGGTAATAAAAATACATGCAACATAAAGAATCTAGTAAGTGTTGCATCATTAACAGCAAATCCACCTCTAATCCATTCAACTAATCCCCAAGCTTCAAGTGATCCACCAGCAAAAAGGTTTGTAATAACAGCAGCTGCCCAGTAAGACATTTGTCCCCATGGAAGCATATATCCAGAGAAACCTTCAGCACTAAAAGTTACAAATAAAAGCATACCAGAGATCCAAATCATCTCTCTACCTTTTTTATAAGAACCATAGTAGATACCTGTAAACATATGTATATAGATAATCAGGAATACAACCGAAGCTGCAACACCATGCATATGTCTAAATAACCAACCATAAGCAACCTCTTGCATAATTGTATAGTTTACACTATCAAATGCTAAAGCTGTATCTGGTTTGTAGTACATTAGTAAGAAAATACCACTTACTATTAGTAACATAAATGTTGTAGCCAAAACTACACCCATAGCCCATAAGAAGTTTATATCTTTTGGAATCCAATATTCTGTCATCATAACTTTCCAGAACTTTTTACCTGCTAGTCTTTTTTCTAGACCTTCGGCGCTGAAAAACGATTCATTAATTAATGCCATTCATTACTCCTTATGCTCTTGCAGCCATCATAGCTTTAGATTGTTCACCCTCTTCTCCAAGAGTAAGAACAGTTCCTTCTACACTAAATGGTGGTATAACAAGTGGTTTTGGTGGTGGTCCAAATGTGTGTATACCACTAGCATTAAACTCTCCACCGTGACATGCACATTTCCACATACCTTTTTTCCATGCTGGAATACATCCAAGATGTGTACAAAGCCCGATTGCTATAGTATATCTTTTGTCCCCTATTACTAGGTCTCCGTCAAAGTTTTCCATATCTGCTGTTTTTTGTAAAACAAAGATAGGTTTACCTCTCCATTTAAATGTTTGTGGTTTTCCTGGTGCTAGGTCAATTGCGCTTAAGTCTATTGTTGTAAACCCTGCTGCTAGTACAGATGGAAGTGGGTCCCACGCTTGTTTCATACCAACAAGTGAAGCGGCTCCCCCAACTGCAGCTACAGCTGCAAATGACATACCAAGAAAATCTCGTCTATTTGTGTCAGACATATTTCTTCCTTATTTTAGATTTAAAATCTTTTCATTATATTATGAAGTTACTTAAAATGTTTTTACTTGTGTATAAAATTAAGTAAAATAAAAGAAAAATATTTACTTTACTTATATTTTTATTATTTAATTAGATCAATTAAATATTTGTAGGATAAATTTATAGAGGAGAATTTACTTTGTTCATCACCTTTATATACATCAGGGTGGTATTTTTTTGCCATTGTTCTGTATTGTTTTTTTATATCTGATTTTGATATCTGATTTATATCAATATCTTTTTCAAATAAATTAACAATATGCGTTTGAGTAATACTATCTTTTGAGTAATTAGCATCTTCACCAAACTGCTTTTTGAACTCCTCTTGCTCTTTTTGTTTATTGACTTGAGCTATTATAAATATATAAAATCCATTATTTACAAGCAATACTATAGTAAATAAAAAGGCAAAACCAAAAGATAAAAATATCCAATTTAAAATAAATAGAATTATTCCAAATTTATTTAAAACTTTTAATATTTTTATTTGAAAAGTTTTTTCTTCTAGCATTAATGGGTTAAAGTATCTTATTATTAAAACAAACTGTAAAAATAATAAGATATAAATAGGTGTATTTAAAGTTACAATATCAAACCACAATAGATAAATAGAGCAAAATGATGTAAAAAGAAAAACAGTGTGTAACTTATTTGATAAGTTATCCATTATTTTATGTGGAACACTATTCTTTCTTATAAATATTTTTTTTATTATAAGAAAGATAATAGCTAGTAAGAATTTTATTGTTTTTTTTATCATTTTGTTACATATATTTCTTTAAAACATCAGGAATTGTAATAGTTCCATCTTCGTTTTGATAATTTTCCATAACTGCAACTAGTGTTCTTCCTACAGCTAAACTACTTCCGTTTAGAGTATGACATAAAATGTTTTTCTTTCCATCTTTATATCTTATTTTTGCACGTCTTGCTTGAAACTCTCTTGTGTTAGATATTGAACTTATCTCTCTAAATGTGTTTTGACCAGGCAACCAAACTTCTAAATCTATAGTAGTAGACGCACTAAAACCTAAATCACCCGTACATAACTGTACTTTTTGGTGACAAAGTCCAAGTGAAGTAAGTAGATCACTTGCACAATCTACCATTTTTTCAAATATATCTTCTGATTGATCAGGAGTTGTAATAGCAACCATCTCTACTTTATCAAATTGATGTTGTCGTATAAGTCCTCTTGTATCGCGTCCTGCACTTCCGGCTTCTTTTCTAAAACATGGAGTGTATGAGGTAAGAAGCATAGGAAGTTGCTCTTTTGGTACAATCTCATCATTAAATAAATTTGTAAGACAAACCTCTGCAGTTGGGATAAGATATAGGTCTTCACCCTCTATTTTAAATAAATCATCACCAAATTTAGGTAACTGACCAGTTCCCTCTAGTGTGTTTGTATTTGCCATAAAAGGTACATACCACTCTTCAAAACCACGCTGTCGATTAAAATCTAAAAAATAGTTTATTAAAGCACGCTCTAGTCTTGCACCTTCACCTCGAAGCGCTGCAAATCTACTTTTTGAAAGCTTAACACCTCTTTCAAAATCAATCATACCATTATTTTCACCTAAGTCCCAATGCTCTTTTGGTTCAAAACCAAATGATGGTTTTTCACCTATTGTAGATAATACTACATTTTCAGATTCATCTACTCCATTAGGTACATTATTATCTGGAAGATTTGGAATACCCATTATTATTGATTCAATTTTTGTTTCAATATCTCTTACTTCATCTTCTAGATCTTGTTTTTTTTGTTTTAGTTTTCCAATTTCAGCTTGTAAAGAGGCTACATCTTTCCCCTCTTGTTTGTATGTTCCAAATTGATTTGAAAATACTTTTTGCTCTGCTTGTGTAGTTTCCATAGCGGATCTTTTTGTTTTTGCATCTGTAACTTGAACTTTTAAATCTTCCAAACTCTCTTTTGATACACCTTTTTTTGCTAATGATACGCTAACTGCATCAAAGTCTTTCTCTAAAAGTTTTTTATCTATCATCTATCTTCCTATTTTTTTTCTATTGTATCTTGCACAATCTTTGATATCTCTTCTTTTTTTATAAAATCTGCACCCATACTAACTATAAACTGACTTGCCTCTGCAACACTTAAAGATGTATTTTTTATTTTACTCTTGTGCACAATAACTGTATAACCACTTGTAGGGTTTGGACTAGTTGGTACAAATAGTACTAAAATATCTTCATGTTTACTTAAAACATACGAGGGAACCCATAGATCTTTTTTTGGATATTCTACTAAAACAACCTCTTTTTTTTCATCTTTATTATTTGGTTTAAATAACTCTGTTATCTTTTTTAATATTCCATAAACTGTACCAATAGCTGGAACCTTATCTAGTACCTTATCGATAACTGAAACTAAAAATGATTTTCCTGCTTTTTCTATTGAGGATCCAACAGCAGCTAAAAGTAACAGTACAAAAATAAGTAATACAAAAGTAAATCCACTACTATTTGTATATGATGAAACAAAATCAAATAACTGTATTGATAACTCTTTTACCCATAATACTAATTGAATAACAATAAATAATGGTATCAGTGCTAATGCCCCTACAAATAGATATCTAAAAAACTGTTTCATTTATCCCCTTTTAATTTTTGAAATTATAACACAATATTTTTTTTATTAACCCTAAATGTAATATTAAAATTATAAGTTATTAGAATTTAACACAATATAATATATAATATATTCATAAATTAAAATAATTTAAAGGTAAAAATAATATGAAATATGGTGAAAAAGAGATTTTAGAGTTTGATATCCAAAAAGATGAGAACTATTGGCCAAATGAACATGATAAAAATTATACTATAAATATAGAGCTACCTGAGTTTATGGCAAAGTGTCCAAGAAGTGGTTATCCTGATTTTGCAACTTTAAAACTAGAATATGTACCTAATAAAAAGGTTATTGAACTAAAAGCTTTAAAATTATATATTAATTCTTTTATGAATAGAGAAGTATCTCATGAAAATAGTGCAAATGAGATATTTGATGTCCTTTATAAAAATCTTGCACCAAGAAGTATGAAGCTTACTGCAGATTTTAACCCTAGAGGAAATGTCCATACTATTATAACAATAGATAGCAAAGACAATAAGTAAGTTTAAGTAGTTTAGGGTTATTTTGAAAAAACTAGTCTCAAGTAGTGAAGCAGCAGAAATATTAGGACTATCTTTGCAAGGTGTCCATTACAGAATTAAAAAAGGTCAACTAGAATCTGTAAAACAAGATGGTAAAACATTTGTTTATGTTGACAAAACTACTAAAATTAATGAAACTAAGAAAATAACACAAAGCACACTTATAAATAGTGCTAATGAAGAGATATTAAACTCTAAAGAGCAACAAATCTTACTTTTAAAAAAAACAATTAAGTTTATGAAAAAGCAATATAGTGGTGAAATAAATAGACTAGAAGAAAACCAATCAAAAGTTATGAGCGTATTTCAAAGCGAAGTTGACCTTTTAAAAAGTGCATTTCATGAGATGAAAACAATTTATCAAATAGATAATAAGTCAAAAAATGATATTATAAAAGATGAAAAAGCTGATATGCAGTTTATGGATATAAAAGATTTTTTCAAGTTTATGAAGCAACACAAAAAGAGTGATTCACAAATAAAACAGATTATACTAAATTGTGTTAAAAATGGTGATAAAAGATTTATTTATAAAAAAGAGAATAAAGAAGTGATAATCTATAAGAGTGATTTTATAGATTTGATATAAAGGAGAAGACGTGATTAAGCTTATATTGAAAAGTAAAATTATTATATCTGTAATTTTGATGTCATTTGTAATTATTGGTATATTATTTGTATATATACCAAAAGTGACAGAGCAAAATACTATTAATACTGTTGCTAGGAACTCTGTAAATACAGTACAGCAAGTAAAGCTAAATAGAGCATACTATGTGGATAGTGTTGTAAAAGATGTTAAAAAATATGCACCTAACTTAAAATTTGATTATGATCATGAGGGTGCAAATGGTAAACTTCCTTTTCCAACTTCTACTATTCATGACTTAAGTAAGATCTATAGTGATAATACTGGATTAACATTCCATTTTTATAGTAAATATCCATTTAAACCAAAAGCAAACCGTAAATTAACAGATTTGCAAAAAGAAGCTTTAGATTATGTTGAAGATCATGAAAGTGATATGTGGATACGAAGAGATACAATAGATGGTAAACCAGTTTTAAGAGTTGCTGTTGTTGATTATATGACAGATCAATCATGTGTTGATTGTCATAATTCACATAAAGATAGAATTTGGGATGAAGGGTATTGGAAACTTGGAGATAAAAGAGGTGTCTTAGAAGTTATAACTCCGCTAGAGGATGATTTTACTGCAAACGAAACTATGAGAAATAAAATTCTTATTTTTATTGGTATCGCTTTATTTTTACTTGTAATTTATTATTCTGTTATATTAGTTAGAAGAGAAAAAGAGCTTTTAGGTGCAAATGATTTGCTTGATGCAAAAGTAAAAGCTGAAGTTGAAAAAAATAGACAAAAAGAGAATCAATTAATTTCACAAAATAGAACAGCTGCTATGGGTGAGATGATGGGGGCTATTATACATCAGTGGAAACAGCCTTTAAATACAATATCAATTGCTAATAGTTCAGTTGATATGCATATTTTACTTGATGATTTTGATAAAGAGTTACTTGGAAAACAAACACAAACAATAAGTGCGCAAATTGATTATATGAATACAACAATGAATGATTTTAGAGACTTCTTTAAAACTCATCCTAAATCTTGCTACAATATAGGGATGTGTGTAAATGATGTACTAAAACTTGTAGGTAAAATATATGAGATTCAAAAAATAAAAATACATACTCAATTAGAAGATAATATTTTTGTAACAGGCTATCCAAATGAATTAAATCAAGTAATTATAAATATATTAAACAATGCAAGAGATGCAATACTAGAGCTTCAACCAGAAGTTAAGGATATCTATATAAAAACATATACTCAAGGTGATGTAGCTTATATGACTATAACAGATTGTGCGGGTGGAATACCTGAACATATAATAGACAAAATATTTGATGCATATTTCACTACAAAAGATGATGATAAAGGAACAGGTATTGGTCTTGATATGTCGAAAAGTATTATAGAAAAAGTTGATGGTAAGTTAACTGTAGAAAATGTAATAACAAATATTGATGACAAAGAGTGCAAAGGTGCTCAATTTAAGATTCAACTATATAAGTGTGATGAAAAAAAATAAAAAAAAACTCAATTTAGGGTGTGGAAATAAATCCATAGATGGTTTTATAGGTGTCGATAAATTCGGATCACCTGAAATTCTTGTAGATTTAGAAAAAACTCCTTGGCCTTGGAAAAAGAATAGTGTAGATGAAGTTATATTAAGTCATGTTTTAGAGCATTTGGGCGCAAACACAGATATATTTCTTAATATTATGAAAGAGCTATATAGGGTTTGTACAAATGGTGCAATAATACATATAGATGTTCCCGATCCAAGAAGTGGTGGTTTTTTAGGAGACCCTACACATGTAAGAGCAATAACAAAAGATGTGTTGGCACTATTCTCTAAAAAAGAAAATCATAAATTTGTTGAAAATGGTTGGCCAAATACAACTTTAGCACTTTTTCTAGATATTGACTTTGAAATTATTGATTATAAAATTGATTTAATGCCAATATGGAAGGAAAAATTTGAAAGTAGCAGTATAACAATGGATGAGTTAAATTTTGCAATAAGTCATTACTTTAACGTCGTAAATGAGCTCAAGTTTAAGTTGCAAGTTATAAAGTAAATAACTTAAACTCTAGATCGTCTTTCTCTTCGTTTATTACGAGAATGAGACTTCTCTTTGTTCTCATGCTCTTTTTTTCTATCTCTACTAAAAACTCTTTTTCTATTATCTCTTTGTGTTGGTCTTAATTGTTTGTTTGATTTTAAAGAGTTTTCACAAAAAGTATTTATCTGAGCTCTTATATATTCTGCTTTCTCTTTATCTGGAAAGAGAGTTGGAAGTTTATACGATAGCCATAAATATAAAGATATATTTTTAACTTCATCTTCTGCTATTAATAACTCTTGTTGAGTTCTTGCAACTCCTCTTATTCTTGATGTAGATTCATACCTTACAACTTTATTTTTAAGAACAGCATTTACATATCTTATGTAACCATTTTTAATAAGTGGTGACCTTGTATTGATTGGTGCAGAACTTAGCATATATTTATCTTGTAATGAAAGCTCAGATCTTTTATCTAACATAACTGATAATTCAAGCATATTTTTAATATTTGTTGCAAGGAATGGTCCATCGTATTTCATATGTTTTGAGAAATAATTTAAAATTTTTGTAAGATTTTTTGTATTTAAAAAAGTTGATAACTCTTCAACTTGACTTTGTGTTGCTTTTACTTTTACAGGTGATTTTATTGTACTCATTGGACTATGAAACATTGTGTTTATATGATCTAGTACCCCTTTTGATGTTGCTCCAATTTGCCCTATCTCATGTTGACCATATCTTCCTGCTCGACCTGCTATTTGTATCACCTCATTTGGTTTTAGTTTTCTTTTACTAATACCGTCAAATTTTGTATCTGTTGTAAAAAGTAGAGTTTTAATAGGTAGATTTAATCCCATTGCAATAGCATCTGTTGCTATTAAAATTTTGCTCTCCCCCTCTCTAAATCTTTTTGCTTCCTCTTTTCGCACTTCTGGACTTAGATTTCCATAAAGCACTGAAACTGTATGAAATTTACTTAGCTTTGCTTTTAGTTTTAAAACATCATTTCTGCTAAATGCTATTAAAGCTGTAAAGTCTTGAATATCTTTTAAGTTAGTATGTGTGGATAAAACCTCAAGTGGATTTTTTCTTTTAAACTTTCTTATCTCTAGTGGCTCATCTAAATATGAGCAAATCTTTTTAACAATATCAAGTGCATTAACACTACCTGTCATTATCACTTTTTTAGCTGGACTTCCAAGTATTGCGTTTACCCATGCCCAACCTCTATCTTCATCATCTAACATTTGAACTTCATCTATTACACATACATCAACTTCTAAATTATAGTTAATCATCTCAATAGTTGAACACATATGCCCTGCATCTTCATCTAAAATCTCCTCTTCCCCTGTAATAAGAGAAGCTGGAGTATTGCTATTTATAAGGGTTTCGTAGTTCTCAAGAGCTAGTAGTCTAAGTGGTGCTAGATATGTACCTGTATCAGCTTTTTTTAGCTCCTCTAAAGCACTATATGTTTTTCCGCTGTTTGTAGGTCCAACAAAAAAATATAATTTTCTATTTAGTTCACGGGCAAGTGGATATAAGGCTTTTAAATCACAGTTTAAAAGTTCTTTTAGTTGTTGTTTAAAGGTTTCATTAATCATTTGATATAATATCATATAAATAAACTAATTAAGGTTAATAATGAATTGTGAATATTTTGGTGTATGTGGTAGTTGTAACTTAGGTGGTAAAACTTATGAAGAACAATTAAA
>JAYEMI010000028.1:0-2758 GCA_034718015.1 Campylobacterota bacterium
TTACTACAGCTTCATATTATTTGTTACCTCCTAATATGTGTAGTTTGGTTTCAGGCTGATGGCTAATCTTTACCTGAGCTGGATTGTCCAGCTTGATTTGCCTAGCTTTGCTTGGCACACTCATTATAAGTAATTTCTTTCTTTTCTTTATTTGATTTAAAAAACTCTCTAAAATCATCTATTGTATTACTTAAGTGTTGAGAATAATCATTTATTTTTGTTGATAGTGCAACTGCAGTATCATTATCTAATTTATTTAATTTTGCTTTTAAGTTTATACCTGCACTAGTACTACTAATTGCAGCAAGTGGTTGCCTCCACTGATGAGCAATCATACTTATCATCTCTCCCATTTGGGCTAAACGACTTTGCTCCATAATTTGCCGATCTTTTTCTCTGTTTTTTTCAACTTCGTCTTTAACTAGTTGTTTAAGATTTTTATTAAGTTCTTGCAGTTGTTTTTCAGCTTCTATCCTATTTGTAATATTTTCAGATGTTACGATGATATACTGCAAAACTCCATTGTCATCATTTACTGGGATAAAAGTAGAGTCAAACCATATCTCTCTACCATCATTTGCTATTGCAATAATATCTCTTGCGATTATTTCTCCTGTATCTTTGGCATGTTTAAAGCAGGCTATCCATGTATCTCTATATGGTTGTGGATAAATTTCCACAGGATATGGCTTATCATAAAATATAGTAATATCCTCAACCCCTATAGCTTCAATACCTGCTCGTGACATATATTTTAAATTAAAATCTAAATCAACTATTTTGGTACAAACAGGAGAGTATTCAAGCCAAGCTTGAGTATTTTTTTGTGAATTAATTAATTTATCATACTTTTTATCTGTTTTATCATTTTGCAAGTTACTCCTTTTATCTCCTCTAATTTTATTTTACTACACCATCTCTCATTTGAGAAAAATTAAAAACAGCATTAAATACAGTATTCACTATTGTCTCAAAGCTTCAGGCTTACCAAAATAATACCCTTGAGAATAAGTGACACCTAAATCTTTTAAAATATTAAATATCTCTTCATTTTCCACAAACTCTGCTACAGTTTGGATATTTTGCTCTTTTGCAAAAGCCACTATTGTTTTTACAACTGAAAGTGAATAACTATTTGTTTCTATATCTCGTATCAAACAACCATCAATTTTTAAAATATCAGGCTGATAATCTAAAAGTCTCTCAAAGTTAGAATACCCTGCACCAAAATCATCAATAGCTATTTTAACTCCAAGCTTTTTAACTTCACTAATAAACGCTGTAATAGTTTGAAAATCCTTTACATTTTCATCTTCAAGAAGTTCTATTACTATTCTTGATCTATATTCTTTGTTTTCACCTAGAAGTTTGAACAATTTATCTCTTGTAGATTTTAACTCTATATCAAGAGCTGATAAGTTTATAGATATATCCATATTAGTATGTTTCAATGCACTAAAAGAGTTATCTAAAACCATATTTGTAATTTGTGAGTAATACTTCCCTTTTTTTGCCGCATCTAAAAAGAAAAAAGGTGAGAGCACTTTTCCATCATCGTTTATAAGTCTTACAAGTGATTCATACTTTTCTATTTGTTGGGTTTTATTGTTTATGATTGGTTGAAAATGGGAAACAATTTTAAAGTCATTTATAGCTTTTTTTACCATAGATAAAGTTTCCATATTTTTTTTTGCATTTTCTTGCTCTATTTGAGCTAGATTATTTGAGACAATAAAATCCTGTTTAGTTTTTAAAAGTTCTCTAATACCAAGCTTTGAACTCTCCAATACTTTTTTGTCACTATATGCTAAACTAACCATAATCGACATATCATAATCAACATCACCTATATCTATCACACTACCTCTAATAGTATCTTGATAAAGTTTTAGCCGTTTGATAAAATCCTCTTCATTGTCCATACAAATATCTTTTTCATTTGTCATCGCATATTCACCATGTCCAAGCTGATATACTTTTTCAAATTTACAAGTTTGTGGTATATTGTTTTCTAAATATTTAGTTATTTTATCTTGTATTAATTCAACAGTAGTATGATCGTAAAATTCTTCAAGTGTATCAAATTCTTCTAGTTTCATATATACAATAAGTGGGTCTTTAGAATTTTCAATAGCATCATCAAGTTGTTTTTGTGGATTCATAATATCTGTAATATCATTTCTTAGTGCTATATATTCTGTGATATTATTTTGCTCATCTAAAATTGGTTTTACAGTAGTATCAACATAATAGCTTTTACCACTTTTAGTTAGATTACGAATTATACCTTTCCAAGTTTGCTTTTTATTTTGTATGGTATTCCACATATCTTCAAATGCCTCTTTTGGCATATCTGGATGTCTTACAAAATTATGATGTTGTCCTATTAGTTCATCTTTTGAGTACTCTGATATTTTACAAAACTGTTCATTTGCATAAGTGATTATCCCTTTTGGATCTGCTTTAGATACGATTGAGCTTTCATTTGTCACATTTTTATATTCATTTAGAAAGTGTAAATTTGTTTGTGCTTTACTTGATAGTTTTATTTTTTGTGTAACTTTTTCAAGCATACCTAAAAACTGATCAATATCAATAGGCTTTAGTAAATACACCTCAACTCCAAGTTTTATACTATCCATAAAAAAACCAGATTCATTATAAGCTGACAATACCAAGATAGGGATATCTTTATTGATTGTTCTTATTTTTTCAATCATCTCCAAGCCATTTAGTTTTGGCATATTTATATCTGTGA
>JAYEMI010000029.1:0-13493 GCA_034718015.1 Campylobacterota bacterium
CATTAGTTGCCGCTGTTCTTCTCATAGTATAAACACTAACTCTATAAGCTAAATCAAAAGCTCCTATATTTTGATTAAAATGCCTATCAAATATCTTTCTTAGCTGTTCTGCATATTTTTGGTATCTTGTAGATCTATTTTTAAGTTCTTTTTTCTCATCTTCTGTTATAGCGTTGTTATACAATCGTATAGGGAAGAAGATATAATTGTCATGTACTAAACTATATTCATCAATCCAGCTTTTAAATAAATTCAGCAGTTCTTGACCAACTCTTGCATCATAAGGTTTACCTTGTTTCATAGCTTTAATATGAACTGTACCTTTATTAAAATTAATATGCTTGACTTGAATATCCATTACAGCAGATGGTCTAGCACCTGTGTGATAACAAGCTTTTAGAAATAAATATAATCTGGGCTTGACTATTAAATCATCTAAATTCCAAAGTTTTTCTAACTCTTCATCTGATAAAACTCTTCCTGCTTCATTTTTATCTACTTTGATAATATCTTTTACTATTACAGGGTTCTTAGCTACATATTCCTCTCTAATAGTCCAGTTAAACATTGCTCTAAGATAGGTTATTGCTTTCTTTACTGTTCTAGGATTAAGTGGTGTACCTTGCCTTGAATTTGTTTTTTTAAGCTTATCACTTAAGTTTTTAATATCATTAGTTTTTATTTTGGCAATTTTCATATTACCTATGTCAGGGCTTATATGTCTATTATAAGATGACTCTATCATATTAGTTGTTTTTGCAGTTTTAGTTGGAAAATAAAGTTTTGCGATATCATCAAGTATTAAATTATTAGTCATTAGTTTTCTATTTAAAGCAGTATGGTTTTTTTGAATTTCTGCTCTAGCTTTAATAAGTTCATTTCTTTTATCATTTAAAATTTGTAATGCATCTTCTTTAGTGGTTGCATTACATTTTATCTTTTTTACTTTATTGTCAAGATCTCGATATGAAATGTAATAAGCTATGGTTCTTTTATCATTATCGCTATCTTTAAAATATTCATAAATACCACTATATTTCTTTGCTCTTATCTTTCTAAATCCCAAGTCAAACCTTTTTTGACTAAAATACACTTTATAAATAATATATTTCAACAAAGATTATATCTTAAAGAGATAAATTTTACAACAAAGTTTTACAACAAATGGTTCTAAAATAGTAAAAAATTAAAATGCTTTAAAAAGCCAATGTATAAAGGGTATTAGATGTTATTTAGCAATATTGGAAAACACATGGGGTTAGTCTTTGGTGGATTGATTGGATTAATAGGCTCATTGGTCTTATAGGCTATAAATAAAGGATTTATTTAGAATTTAAGAAATAAATTGAAAAATCTTATTCTTAATATTAGCTTGGTCTATTTTTTAAATTTGGTCGGATAAACCTAAAACTGAAATAATTAAAATTTGATTTAATAAAGTAAATTTATGTTAAAATGTAAAACGAATAATTAACTAAGGGATATTTATGGATTTAAATTTAAAACAATTTTTTAATAAAATCAAAACAGATGTTTTAGAAAAACAAGCGAAACAGAAAAATGATCCAGCATTTATAGAGAATCAAAGTCATTGGATTAAGTGTCCTGACTGTGAATCTTTAATGTTTTTTAAAGAGGTTGAGAACTTAAACCATGTTTGTCCTAAGTGTAACTTCCATATGAGAATTGGTGCTAAAAAAAGAATTGATTTAATCGCAGATGCTGGTAGTTTCGTAGAGTATGATAGTGAACTACACCCTACAGATCCATTAGAATTTGTTGATAGTAAATCTTATCAAAAAAGATTAGAAGAAGCATTACATAAAACAGGAAAAACATCATCAGTAGTTGGTGGAGAGTGTACTATAAATGGACTTGGTGTTCAGCTTGTGGTATTTGACTTTGCATTTTTAGGTGGAAGTTTAGGTAGTGTTGAGGGTGAAAAGATAGTTAGGGCTTGCAATAGAGCATTAGAAAAAAATCAAGGTGTTATTATAGTTAGTGCATCAGGTGGAGCTAGAATGCAAGAGTCTACATTTAGTTTAATGCAGATGGCAAAAACTAGTGCTGCTTTAAGAAGACTTGACAATGCAGGACTTCCTTATATCTCTATTTTAACTGATCCCACATTTGGGGGAGTAAGTGCTAGCTTTGCTTTCTTAGGAGACATTATCATGGCAGAACCAGGAGCATTAATTGGTTTTGCTGGGGCTAGAGTTATTAAACAAACTATAGGTAAAGATCTACCTGAAGGTTTCCAAAAATCAGAGTTTTTACTAGAGCATGGAAGTATAGATATGGTTGTTGAAAGAAATAAAATGAAAAAAACTCTATACGATCTATTAAATTTATTCAAAAAAGATGAAGTTGCATAATAAAATATATGCACTTCTAGATTATCAAACTTTACAAAAGTTTGATATCTCTTTAGATAAGTTTTTAGCTATATGCAACTCTTACAATACAGTTTATATACAATATAGAGATAAATTAAACTCTTTGGATATCCAAAAAAAGAACCTACTCTTTTTAAAATCAAATACAAATATTCCTATAATAATCAATGATAAGTTAGAACTCTTAGAATTTTGTGATGGTATACATCTAGGTCAAGAAGATTTAGAAGCTCTTAGTTTAAGTTTAAAATTGCCACAAGCTAAAGTGATATCTTTTATACGAAAGAAATATAAAAACAAAAGAATAGGAATCTCAACACATAATGAGATGGAGATACTTGAAACTAATAATCTTCCTTTAGATTATATAGGACTTGGTGCATATAGAGATACCTCTACAAAAGATGTACCAAATACTTTAGGTGATAATATTTCATATTTAGCAAAAATGTCAAAACATCCTGTGGGTGCAATAGGGGGAGTTAGAATCTCTGATAATATACCTAATATTACATACAATGTTATAGGTAGTGGACTGTTAAAACTTAACATATAGCTAAAGTTTCAATTTATGATTAGATATAAATATAATATAGAGGGTTTAGTTCAAGGGGTTGGAATGAGACCTTTTATATATAAGTTAGCTTTAGAGTTAGGTTTAACTGGATATGTATTGAATAATTCAAAAGGTGTACAGCTAGAGATTGAAGGTTTTGTAGAAGATATTGAACTTTTTGATGAAAGATTGATTAGTGATCTACCATCAATAGCAAGAATTGACAACTTTGAAAAACACCCTATAGACTTAGAAAATACAAGTTCATTTAAAATTATTGAGACTACAAATATAAGTAGTAAAACAACACTTGTATCAACTGATATAAAGGTGTGTGAAGAGTGTTTGGATGATATAAAGTATAAAGATAAATACAAAAACTACTTTGCTACAAATTGTACAAACTGTGGTCCAAGATATAGTATACTAAAAACTTTACCTTATGATAGAGTAAATACTTCTATGAGTGAGTTTGTTATGTGTGAAAGTTGTAAAAATGAATATAAAGACCCAACTAATAGAAGATACCACGCTCAACCAATATCTTGTAATAGTTGTGGACCAAAATTATCTCTACTTGATAATAATCAATTAACTATAGAATCAAATGATATTTATAAAGAGATAGCCTCATATATAAAAGATGGAAAGATTTTAGCCATAAAAGGGATTGGTGGTTTTCATCTTGTTTGTGATGCTTCAAACGATAAGGTAGTAAGTAGATTGAGAAGCGAAAAAAATAGACCTTCAAAACCATTTGCTATAATGTGTAAAGATACAAATCAAGTAAGAACAATAGCACATCTTAACACCAAAGAACTATCTCTTATAGAGTCTAATAAAGCACCCATATTAGTCTTAGATAGTCTTGAAAATTCTCATAAAATTCTTTCAAAGTTCATTGCTACTAAAATATCTAAAATTGGGGTATTATTGCCATATGCACCACTGCATATCATGATATTTGAGCACTTAAATACACCTATAATAGCTACGAGTGCTAACTTAGGTGGGGAGCCAGTAATTACTACAAAAGAGGATATTTACAATAAACTTCCTTTTGTGGATTTTGTAGTTGATTTTAATAGAGATATTATCAATGCAGTTGATGATAGTTTGGTACAAGTTGCATCTAATAAAGAACAAGTTTTAAGACTTGCTAGAGGATATGCACCAAAAGTTATCAAGTTAAGGAACAAAATAGATAAAAAAATATTAGCAGTTGGAGCAAATGGAAAAAATACAATTGCAATTGCATTTGAAGATACTATTTTAATAAGCCCCTATATTGCAGATTTAGATTCTTTAGTTGCTTTAGAATATTTCCAAAGAACTGTCGATACGTTTAAAAGATTTTATGATTTTGAACCTGATGTGATAGTTCATGATATGCATCCAACCTATGAAACAACATCATGGGCAAAAAAACAAAATAAACCACTTGTGTCAGTTCAGCATCACTTAGCACATATATATGCAGTAAAAGCTGAGTATGCTTTGAAGAAGAAAGAGTATATAGGTTTTAGTTTTGATGGGACTGGCTATGGACTTGACTGTAAAACTCTTTGGGGTGGTGAAGTATTTATTAATGACAAAAGAACTTATCATTTTAAATCTATTAGACTTCTTGGTGGTGCAAAAGCTATAAAAGAGCCAAGACGTGTTGCACTTGCTATGCTTTTTGATAAGTATACTTTAGAAGAGCTAGAAAGTTTAGAGCTTGACACAATAAATGCTTTTTCAAAAATAGAACTAAAGATGCTATATCAAAGTTACAAAAAAAATATCAATAGTTTTGATACAAGTTCAGTTGGAAGGCTTTTTGATGCAATAGCATCTTTTGCGAATATATCTCAACTTATATCATATGAAGGTGAGAGCGGATTGTTAATTGAATCATACTATGACAAAAAAATAAAAGATATATTTACTTATACTATAGTTGATGGTTTAATTGATATAGATATTATTGATTTTATTTTAACACAAAGTTATGATAAGATAACATTGTCTAGTATGTTAATAAATACTCTTTCATCTATTATTCTAGAGATATCAAGTCAATATCATCTTGATATTATTTTAAGTGGTGGAGTATTTCAAAATAAAACACTATTAGAGTTAGTCGTAAACCAATTAGAAAATAAAAATAAAAAAGTTTATTTTCCTTCATCAGTACCTACAAATGATAGTGGTATTAGTTTAGGGCAAATTTATTATTTTTTATTAAATAGTGATATTATATAAAAAGGATAGATATGATATTTTCAAGTGAATATGTTTTAGAGAGGGAGCTTAGATAATATGGAAAGTTTAGGATTACTTCTTATCTTTTGGTATGGTATCTTACATGCTTTTGCACCAGATCACTTGACAGCTATTGCTGACTTTTCCATAGGAAAATCAAAGAGAAAAACATTTCTTATAACATTTGCATTTGCATTTGGTCATGGTGTTATGCTTTTTATATTTGCAAAGATTTTAGACTATTATCCTATAAGTGATCATATCTTAGAGTATGGAAATACTATAAGTGCTTTGGTGATATTTTTCATGGGTGTATTTATACTTTATATGGTATTCACAAATCAAATTCAACTAAAAATTCACAAGCACAATGGTGCTGAACATATACATATATGGTATGGTAAAAAACACAAACACAACAATAGATCAAGTTATAATGCACTAGCTATTGGTGCACTTATGGGACTTGGAGGTGTTAGGGGTATGCTTGTGACACTTGGACTTATAGAGGCTAAAAGTGTTGATTTTACTATGATTTTGATGTTTGTTTTGGGTGTAAGTGTAGTGTTTTTTGCTCTTGGTATGATGATACTTTATATCAATCAAAACCTACTTCATAATATCCAAAATGTTAGACGGGTATTTACTACAGTTGGTGTCATATCTATAGTAGTTGGTGCAACTATGTTTTTTACACCACATTCCCATGCAGTGATGTTTGCACCAGATATAAAAGGGCTAGAAGATCACCCTCATCCACATCAAAATGATACAAAATATAAAAATGCAGAAGAGCTAGTACAAAGTAGGCAAAAAGCAGATATAACATATGCTCAGATGATGGCAGGTATGGGGGAAGCTTTGGTGATGATACAAAAAGGTGTCTTAACTCAAAATACATATCTAGTGAAAAATGGGGCAAATATTTTGGATAATCATCCAGCCCCAAACCATAAACCATGGAGTATCATGCAAAAAGATGATCAACGTAACTTTAAAGAAACACTTTTAAGTTATGATTTGCTACTTCATGAAGCTACAAGTGAGATACTTGAAGTTTTGGATAAAAAAGATTGGGTAGCAGTAAATGAAAAAACATTTATACTCTCAAACCATTGTGTAAGTTGCCATAGTGTTTGGCGAGGGAAAGTTAAGAAGTAAAAAGTAATAGTTTTTAATTAAAAAAAGGAGAAGAGATGTGCCAAGATTGCGGTTGTAGTATAACAGATACAGTTCAAGAACATAGTCATAGTCATGGGGAGCATCATCATCACAATCATGATGATAAAATGGAGAATATTCATGCAAACCCACAACTAAATGATAAAAAAACAGTAGATGTTATAAAAAAGATATTGGATAAAAATGATCATGAAGCAGCTCACAACAGAGCCCATTTTGATAAAAATGGAGTTTTAGCTATAAATCTTATGAGTAGTCCAGGAAGTGGTAAAACAGCACTTTTAGAAAAATTTGCTGATTTAAAACCATTTAACTTTGGTGTAATTGAGGGAGATTTAGAGACAAGTAAAGATGCAGATAGATTAAAAGCAAAGGGTGTACCTGCATACCAAATACAAACAGGTTCAGCTTGCCATCTTGATGCTTTTATGGTTCATAAAGGGCTTCATGATATGCCTTTGCAAGATATAGATATATGTTTTGTAGAAAATGTAGGAAACCTTGTATGTCCAGCATCTTATGATGTGGGAACTCATCTAAATATTGTATTAGTATCAATACCAGAAGGTGAAGATAAGATAGCAAAATACCCTGTTATGTTTAGAGGTGCTGATTTGATTCTGATTACAAAAACAGACCTTTTACCTCACTTTGAATATGATATAGAAAATGAGAAAAAAGAGGCAAGAAAACTTAAACCAAATGTAGATATTTTAGAAATTAGCACAAAGGATGTTGAGTCTATAAAGAAAGTTATAAATTGGATTAAGTTTAAGATGGAGATGAGATAATATGTGTCTGTCAATACCAAGTAAAGTGACAAAAATAGATAAAGAAAATAATATAGCAACAGTAGACACTATGGGAGTATCACGAGATGCTAGTCTTGACTTGATGGAGGAAGATTCTGTAAAAATTGGTGATTATGTATTGCTTCATATTGGATTTATTATGAATAAAATAGATGAAGAGGATGCTATATCTTCTTTAGCAACTTATCAAGAGATTTTAGAGGTTATGAATGAAGAGGATAGGCAAAGAGCTATTTTAGAAGATGATGAGTGTGAAAATAGAGGTCAAAATTGAGTCTTGTATTAAAAGATTTATATGATGGTTTTAGGCAACCTGAAATTATAAAGTCATTTAAAAAACTGATTGATGTAGAGGCTCAAAAACTTTTAAAACCTGTAAATATAATGGAAGTTTGTGGGGGACACACGCACTCTATCATGAAGTACGGATTAAATCAACTAATGCCCTCAAATGTTAATTTTATTCATGGTCCAGGATGTCCAGTATGTGTTATGCCAAAAGAGAGAATAGATCATGCTTATACATTAGCTATGCTAAATGATGTGATACTTGTAACTTTAGGGGATATGATAAAAGTACCAGGTAGTTTAGGGACACTTCAGGATGCTAGAGCTATGGGTGCTGATGTTAGATTTGTTTACTCTCCCCTTGATTGTCTTAAAATAGCTAAAGAAAATGAAGATAAGACTATTATATTTTTTGCAATCGGTTTTGAAACAACTACACCTATGACAACGGCACTTATAAATCAAGTGATAAAAAAAGATATCAAAAATGTGCTTTTTCATATTAATCATATAACAGTACCAGAACCTATGAGAGTACTTTTGGACGATAATACAAATACTATAGATGCCTTTATAGGACCATCTCATGTAAGTGTTATAAGTGGTAGTAAAATATATGATGAGTTTCCATTCTCTTATAAAAAACCAATAGTTGTAAGTGGATTTGAGCCAATAGATGTAGTGGAATCTGTTTTGATGATTTTAAAGCAAATAAATGAAAAAAGATGTGAAGTTGAAGTCCAATACACAAGAAGTGTATCAAAAGATGGAAATCAAGTAGCACAAAAACTTAATGATAAATATTTTATTAAAAGAGAGTCTTTTAAATGGAGGGGAATTGGCAATATAAAAAATAGTGCATTAAAACTAAAACCACAGTTTAGCTATTTGGATGCTGAAGTTAAATATAAAGATATATTACCAACAAAAGAGTGTAATGATCATAAGTTATGTATTTGTGGAGAGATATTGAAAGGAAAAGCAAACCCTGTAGATTGTAAAGTATTTAAAACAGTTTGTACACCATCAAACCCGCTTGGAAGCTGTATGGTAAGTAGTGAAGGTGCTTGTGCAGCTTATTTTAAATATGGGATTTAATACGAAGGATGAATATGAGTAAATTTATTAAATTATCACACGGAAATGGTGGAGAAGAAAATAACGAATTAATATCAGATGTTTTTTATAAAGCTTTTAAAAATGAGATACTAGAAAAAAGTGAAGATGCTGCTATTATTGAAGATGGTAAACTTGCTTTTTCAACTGATAGTTTTACTGTTAGCCCTTTGTTCTTTCCAGGTGCTAATATAGGAAAACTAGCAATTTGTGGAACTTGTAATGATCTTGCTATGATGGGAGCTAAACCTAAGTATCTTACATGCAGTGTTATTTTAGAGGAGGGATTTCCTATAGATGATTTGAAAAAAATAGTAAACTCTATGAAAGAGGAACTAGCTATAAATGGTGCTATGGTTGTTAGTGGTGATACAAAAGTTATGCCAAAAGGTACAATAGATAAAATCATAATCAACACAACAGGGATTGGAGAAGTTTTAAAAAGTGGAATTAGTTCAAATAACATAACTATTGATGATGTGATAATAGTAAGTCGTGATATGGGTTGTCACGGCAGTACTATATTTGCTGCACGCGAAGGGATAGAGTTACAAAGCACTCTTCAAAGTGATTGTAAATCATTGTACCCTATAGTAAAAATACTAATAGATAATAATATAAAGATAACAGCTTTACGAGATGCCACAAGAGGTGGTGTAAGTGCTGTTTTAAATGAGTGGGCAAAACAATCAAATATATCTATAGAGGTTGAAGAATCATCTCTTCCCATATCTGATGAGGTGATGGGTCTTTGTGAGATTTTAGGCTTTGAAGCAACTGCTTTGGCTAATGAGGGTACTTTTTGTTTAGCAGTTAAAAAAGAGGATGAAAATAAAACAATTAAACTTTTAAGAGAGTTTAATAAAAATGCTTGCGTAATAGGTAAAGTTACAACAAAGCATCTTAAAAAAGTGATCTTAAATTCATCATGGGGAACACAAAGATTTTTAGATACACCAACAGGTGAATTACTTCCAAGGATATGTTAGATGCATGAATATAGTATAGTACAGTCATTATTAGATAGTTGCGAAGAGAATGTAAAAGCAAATGATGCCACAAAAGTAACTAAAGTTGTTGTAAAAATAGGGGTAATGAGTGGAGTTGAACCTGATTTGTTAAAAACTGCATTTGATACTTTTAAAGATGAGACTGTTTGTGGTGGTGCAGAATTTATTTTAAATATCCAACCTGTTGTTATAAAATGTAATAAGTGTAATACTCAATCAACATTAAAAAAACATCATTACTGCTGTCCAAAATGTGAAAGTGTAGAGTTAGATATTATAGACGGTGAAGAGATGTTTTTGATGTCATTGGAGTTGGAATGAAATATACACAAAAAAAGGTTGAGCCAAAGCTCAACCTTTTAAGAGTCTTGTATATAAATTCTGATTAGAATGTATATTTAAGTTCGATTTGAGAGTATCCGAAATCTGTTCCAGCATCATCACCCATTGCATAAAGTAATGAAGCTTTAAAGTTTTTAGATACAGAGTATCCAACTTTTACATCTAACTCATCAAAGTCAGTTCCAGCAGTATCACCAGCTAAATAAGCAATAGATGCACACATGTTGTTATCCATTTTAATTTTTCCGCTTACAGCAAATGCAGTTGCATCAGCTACAGATTGCATATTTAAGTTATCAAGACCTAAATCAGATTTAGCATCAGAGTCATTATCTAAAGTAACTTGTCCACCCTCTTCAGCAGTCATAGCATATGCAGCCATGTAAGAGATGTTTCCAGCTTTTCCAGTAACAACAGCTTTAGTTAATGCACCTAATGTATCTCCACCATTTTCAACTTCTGTATGCATAACTTGAACATCTACAGGACCAGCCTTTGCTGTAAGCTCAACACTCATAGCAGAAGCATCATCAAATGCAGTGTTTAATGTATTTAGAGTATCAGCAATATCTCCACCATTTGATAAATTAGCACCATCTTCAACTGTAGCATACCATAAGTTAATATTCGCTGGACCAGCTTTAACTAAAGCTCCAAGTGCAAGAACATCATTAGTCATAGCAGGACTAGCAAGTCCACCACCTACTGTTGTTGTATAGTAAGCTGCAGCAATAGTCGCAGGACCAGCAGGAACTAAAGCAGTAAAACCATGAGATCTTGTATCACCATTGTTCGCCATAAATGGAGATTGTGATGTTTGAAGACCAGCTATTACAGTTGCTCCTGCAGCTTTGATTACGAAGTTACCCTCTGTGATATTCATAGCAGCTTTTGTATCAGCATTTTGAGTAGAAGTTTCACCAGCTACCATCTTAACATTTGCAGTTACCATATCATTTACAGGTGTAGTAATTTTAGCTACAATTTTTGCTTGCTCATCTGTATCTGTAGAGTTTTCATGGTCAGTTACTAGTTGGTATCTAACATATCCAGCCATTTTTGTATCTTTAATCATATCTTCTAAGTTACCAGCAGACGCAGTAGTAGTTAAACCAGCAACCGCAACTGCAGCTACAAGACTCATTTTAATCATTTTTTTCATTTTAATCCTTTTTTATTTTAAATTTCGAAATTTAACAATTGTGTTTTTCTGGATGCGCTGGTTAAAACTATTTTAACCCTCCAGCACAATGTTATGAAAGTATTTTGGCAAGAGTATTCTTATATTAAGCTTAATAGAGTGTAAAATATATGTAACTTATGAGTATTTAAACAAAATTTAAGAAATTGTATATCACTAATATATCTTTAACATAGACTATACAAAAGCACACCTTTAGCGACTATTGGATAAAATCCAACAAATAAAAACACAAAAAGGATAAACTAATGTATGCAGTGACATTTGATATAGATACAAATTGTTTAAATGAACAGTATCATAATCCATCAGCAACAAACGCTTATGGAGATATAAGAAAATTTATGGAATCAAACAATTTTAGCTGGCAACAAGGGAGTGTTTATTTTGGAAATGAAAATATCAACGCTGTAAATTGTGTAATTCTAATACAAAAATTAGCAAAAGAATATCCTTGGTTTACGGCATGTGTTAAAGATGTAAGAATGTTAAGAATAGAGGAGAACAACGACCTTATGGAAGCGTTAGGACTGTAAATATGACTAAATATATATTTGTAACAGGTGGAGTTTTAAGTAGTTTAGGTAAAGGTATCACGAGTGCTAGTATAGCTGCACTTTTAAAACAAAGTGGATTTGATGTAAGTATGTTAAAAATAGATCCATACTTAAATGTAGATCCAGGAACTATGAGTCCCCTAGAGCATGGTGAAGTTTTTGTAACAGCTGATGGTGCTGAAACTGACCTAGATTTAGGAAACTATGAGAGATTTATCGATAAAACACTTGGAAAAATGAACAACTTTACAACAGGTCAAGTTTACAGCTCTGTAATACAAAGAGAAAGAGAGGGTGGATATCTTGGTCAAACTATACAAGTAATACCACACATAGTAGATGAGATCAAAAGACGAGTATACGCAGCAGGAAAAGGTCATGATTTTTTAATAGTAGAGCTTGGTGGAACAGTGGGAGATATAGAGGGCTTGCCATTTATGGAAGCAGTTCGTGAAATAAGACATGAAAATCCAAAAACAACTACTATGAATATACATGTTACTCTTGTACCATATATAGCAGCAGCAGGTGAACTTAAAACAAAGCCAACACAACATAGTGTACAAGAGTTAAGAAGAATTGGAATTATGCCACATATGTTGGTTTGTAGAACTGAACAAAAGTTACCAAATGACTTAAAAAGAAAACTAGCTTATAGTTGTGATGTTGATGAAGATGCAGTAATAGAAGCAGGGGATGCAAAAACAATATACCAAGTGCCAATGAAGTTTTTAAATGATGGTATCTTAAATCCTATCTCAAAACACTTTGAATTAGAACCTATGAAACCAGATATGGATCAATGGGATAGTTTGGTTAAACATATAGTAGCTCCAAAAAATGAGATGACTGTTGCCTTTGTAGGTAAATACCTAGAGTTAAAAGAAGCTTATAAATCTTTAACTGAAGCACTTATACATAGTGGTGCACACTTAAATACAAAAGTAAATATAAATTGGTGTGATAGTGAAGATATAGAGAAAAAAGGTGCAAAAGATATCATAGGTGGTAGTGATTGTATTTTAGTTGCTGGTGGTTTTGGTGAGCGTGGAGTTGATGGTAAGATAGAAGCTATAAAGTATGCAAGAGAAAATAAACTTCCATATTTAGGAATTTGTTTAGGTATGCAACTATCTATTATAGAATACTTGCGAAATGTGGTTGGTATCAAAGATGCAAACTCAGTAGAGTTTGATAAAGACACAAAAGAACCAGCAATTTATTTAATAGAACAGTTTTTAGATACTACAGGTGGTCAACAGCTACGAACACACAAAAGTCCTATGGGTGGAACATTAAGACTGGGTGAGTATCCATTTAAACCTAAAAAAGGTAGTCATTTAGAACAAGCTTATGGAGATGGTATATCAAATGAAAGACATAGACATAGATATGAAGCAAATCCTGCATACAAAGAAGTATTAGAGAAAAACGGTATGAATATTACAGGTGAGTCAAATGGTCTAATTGAAGTTGTAGAGATACCAAATCATCCATGGTTTGTAGGTGTGCAGTTTCATCCTGAATTTACAAGTAGTTTACAAACTCCAAACCCTATAATATTTGATTTTGTGAAAAATGGAATGAAATCATAATAATATAGTCAAACTATACAATATAATAAAAAGGTAAGATTTATCTCTTGCCTTTTTTTATGGCAATAAACCCACAAAAAAGAATTCCAAAATTTAAACCATATTTAAGTTCCAGCTATTGACAACAATAACTTTTTGCACTATAATTCGCCACACAAAACGACAGAGGGTTTGAAAAGATCAACAATAGT
>JAYEMI010000030.1:0-13327 GCA_034718015.1 Campylobacterota bacterium
AAATTAATTGAGGGGAGTCCTGATTACTTAGGCAGCGTGTGCTACCGCAGGAGAATAATTTGTATTATTTGCGTCTAAAAAATTTGAACCTATTAAGGGTAGTTCAAGCCCACATGCAACTAATCCTTACTGCTCCAATCGATACCAAGTCGACCCCTGTAGTAAAAAAAGTTTGTAATTATATCTAAATTTTAATATAATGCAATTAAAATTACAAAGAAGGTTATAAAAGCATGAAGATATATTTTTCAAAGTTGATATTTTTATTTATATTAGCAACAAACATCAATGCAGAAGATAATAAAACAAATCAAATTGATAAACTATTTGGTTTATTTGGTATAGATAAAGCTACGCAAGAGAGAATTATTTCTCAAACAGTAGAGATCAGCAAAGAGGTGCTTCAAAAATCAAAAGATTATGGAAATCAAGGTAAAAATATTTTAATAGAACAAACTCTAACAAATGGATTTAATGCTCTTGTTGATAATACAAAAATAAAAATTGAGCTATTTGATATAAATAATACAACAAATGCTATATCAATGCAAGTGTTTTTAAAAGGTGAAGATGATATTTTGGATATAGATATCAACTCTTTTGATTGGGGTGTATCAAAAGATGAGAAGAGTATAGTTTTTGAAAATCTTGATATATCTTTAAATATCTCTTGGATTGACTATATTATAAAAAACATTATCAAAAGAGGTGAAGGATATATAAAAGTTCCATATGACATGAAACTTTTTTCGCTATTGTTTTCTATTAAACCAGACATAGACTCAACTTATAAAAAAGAGAAAAAAGAGCCTTTTGATATTGTAAAATACCTTTATGATAAAAAGTTTATAAATATAAAAGAGTTTATAGTAAAAGAAAATAATATAAAATCAGATATATCTCTTGCTGGGTCCAAAGATGGTTTAAAATTTGAGATACTAAGCTATGATTTAGTTCGTGCAAATAAAAGAACAATAATAGCATTAAGAGATATAAAATTTAAAAGCTGTAATAAACCATGGCTTCAAAGTATCATAGAAAAACAAGAAAATGAGATACATCTTACTCATACAGATGATTTATATAATTTACTAAACAAATGAAACCATTTTTAGCTTTAAAAGCCAGTGCAGGTAGTGGAAAAACATTTGCATTAACTGTACGATATATCTCTTTACTTTTATTAGAAGCAAAACCCAAAGAGATATTAACTCTTACTTTTACAAACAAAGCAGCTGCACAGATGGCTGATCGTATTTATAAAACACTTATAACTCTTGGTGAAGATGAAGATATTCTAGAAGCTATTTGTAAAGAAACAAGTTTTAGTAAAGATGTGATTTTAGAGAAAAAAGAGAAATTAGTTCAGAAGTTTATTACTGATGAGTTATCTATTTACACAATTGATAAATTTGTAAATAAGATATTAAGAGAGTTTAGTGGATATATTGGTATCAATGATGATTTTGATATAAAGTTTGACGATGAGGAGCTTTTATTATATAAGTTTTTAACTTCCTTAGATGAAAATCAATTTGATACACTTATCTCTTTTGCTCATAGTGAAAATAAAAAACTAAACTCTATAGTTGAGCTTTTTAAGGTCTTAATAGATAAAAATGAAAAGCTAGAGAGTGTTGAATATAGCTATGAAAGTTATGAAGCAGTAAAAACTGCAATATTCGAAGATGCTTACATTATAAAAGAATTTATTGATAAAAGTAGTGTATCAAAGTCAGGTTATAGTGCAGTTGATTTTAATAGTATAGATTTACTACTAGATAAGGGTAAAACTTGGCTTACCAAAGATAGTTTGGCTGATTTTACATATTTTAAAAAAGCGAAACCACCACATGAGCTTGATTATAATTTAGCTAGTTTAAAGCAAAATATTACATTATATTATCAGATACAAGAGAGTTTTACTCTAAAGAATCTATTTGAAATATATAATGACTTTAAAAATTTTAGAGATAACTACAATAAAAAAAGAGATTCATTAGAGTTTAGTGATATCACAAATATAGTTTATAATCTATTAGCAAACCATATAGATAAAGATTTTTTGTATTTTAGACTTGATAGCCAATATAATCACATTTTAATAGATGAGTTTCAAGATACAGCAACTTTACAGTACAAAATACTATTTTATTTAATCGATGAGATAATATCAGGTGATCCAGAAGTATTTAAAACATTTTTTTATGTTGGTGATATTAAGCAGTCTATTTATAGATTTAGGGGTGGTACTAAAGAACTTTTTGATTATGTAGCATCAGTATTTAAAGATAGTTTAGAGGTGGAACTTCTTGATACTAATTATAGAAGTTCTCAAAATGTTGTAACATTCGTAAATGATACTTTTAAAGATATGCAAAACTATCCATATGATGAGCAAAAAGTTAAAAGCAAAATAGAGGGTTATGTAGAAGTTGTAAGTTTAAGTGATGAAAAAGAAAATATTTATAATGACGTTTTCTTAAAAGTACAAGAGCTTATAGAAAAAGGTGTTGCTGCTTCAAATATAGCAATACTTACATATACAAATGGTGATGTTTTAGCTATATATGAATACTTAAAACAAAAACTACCATCTTTAGAGATTGTAACAGAGATGACATCAAAATTGATAAATCAAACTAATGTAGAAGCTATAATAAACGCAGTGAAATATATCTATTTTAAAGAAGATATATATAGGGTTAATTTTAATAGTTTAATTGGATTAGAATATTTTACACCATTTGAATTTAATACTGATATAAAAAAGAAAGATATCAAAGAGCTTATAAAAGATATTGCGTATTTTTATAATATTGTTGATGAAAATATTATAAGACTAATTGAAATAAGTTCAAATTACAACTCAATAGTAGATTTTGTATTTGATATTTCAAAAGATGATACCACTATGATAAGCGATGGACAACATGGTTTACAGATACTTACAGTGTTTAAGTCAAAAGGCTTGGAATTTGATACAGTTATAGTTCTTGATAGAATAACTAAAAAAAATCCAGATAGAGGAAGCTTGCTATTTGAATATGACGATATAAATTTAAATAAAATATTTTACAAAAGAGCTAAAAGGGAGAATTTAGATAAGTATTATGAAAAAGCTTTAAATAAAGAGAAAAGCTTAGTTGTGGGCGATGAATTAAATATCATTTATGTTGCACTAACTCGTGCTAAAAATAATATGATTGTCTTTAAAAAAGAGAAAAGTAGTGTGTTTGATTACCTAAATAACTTTAAGTTAAAAAAAATAGGTTCTTTATATATATCGCAAAAGAAAACAAAAGTGATAAAAAATATAGAAAAAGTATCTTACACTCCACTTAGCTTAGGTTATCAAGAAAAAACTAAAAATAATGAAAAAAAAGAAAATAACCTAAAAGCACAATATTTTGGACTAGCCACTCACTACTGTTTAGAGATGATGAAAGAGTTTACACTTACAAGTTTAGATAAGACTATAAATATCACTAAAAATAAATATCAAAACTATTTAGATAAAGATGAGTTTGATGATATATATAATAGAATTAAACACCTTATAAATAGTGAAGTGTTTAAAGAACTAGTAAATCAATCATCATATGTCAAAGAGCAAGCTTTAATATATAATGGAGAACATAAAATTATTGATTTACTTGTGGAAAAAAATGGCGGATATATAATAGTTGATTATAAAACAACAATTGAAAAAAGTAATAATCACATAGCTCAAGTAAAAGGGTATATTGAAGCACTAAAAACAATAATACCAGGTAAAAAACTGTTTGGTATTATTGTTTATTTAAAAAAAGAAGCTATTGAACTAGTTGAGATTTAACTATTTTTTTGAGCCTCTTTTGTTAGAAGTTTCATAAGCTCATCATCACCTCTAGAGATAGATTCAATATCTTTTTTACTAATTGTAAGTATCTCAGCAGGAGTAGAAGCTTTTAATGTATGCTCTACAAATCCTTTAATAACGGAGTTTATACCCAATACTGCACCTTGCCCTACAATATTATGTACTTGGTTTGTTACATTATCTATTATTTCAACACTACCACGGGCAACTATCATCAAAGAACTGTTATTATCAGCATATTTAATAATAGTATCACTCTTATCATAAATTTGATGTTTTGCTGCATTTGATAGTTTTTCTATAGTTTCTTTGTTTAATTTATTTATTAAGCTTGATTGAAAAACTAAAGTATCTAGCTCTGGTGGTTTTATAGATATTGGATATTTTGTAAGTTCAAACATCCTATTTTCTACATCATCTATCATTCTACTAGCTTCTGGTTTGTCTAAAACTCCACTTTTTAGAAGTTTTTCTATTACACTTCTTTCTCTATTTAAAAGGAGTCTATTTGCTGTTCTTGTCTGTATAGAACAAACAATTTCTGGAAAAATAGTATTTAAGTTTTCCATATAATCATAGGTAAGTTGTATGTTTTTTAAGATATCTTTTTTTACATCTGCAACATCAGTATTAGATGCACCCAAAGAGTTTATGTGTGTTAAAACTTCATCTTGAGCATTCATAAAACCTCTAGCTACCTCATATCCTAATGCAAGTCTTGAAAATGAGAATTGAAGCATAATGGAAGATACTACTGGTATATCTTTTGTACTATGTAAATATGAAGGGATATGCCAAAGTTCCTCTATGTGTGGTCTTGGTGTGATTGTAGGATATTCATCTAAAGCTTGCTCAATTGCCGCTGCAAGATGATTTGTAGCTTCTGCACTTAAGTTTCCTTTACTAAATTCAGCCCAATAAAACTTTCTTTCACTTTCAAGTAATCTTCTTCTATATGCAATAGAAAGCTCTTCTGTAGATACATCTTTTTTATCTAGATCTATATTTGAAATAGTATCTAACTCTTTTAATTCGACTATATCATCCCAATTTACATTTTGTAAAAATTCATTCTTTTTTATTTGTGGTAAGTATTCCACAAGGTTTTGATAAACATTGGCTTTTGCTTTTTGAACAGTTATCTCTTTTGCAGGAGGTAAGGTATCAAGATGCAGCATAGCTAATAGTTTTTCCATAGTTAAACCATTGATTAAAATTGTAAGTACAACAATACCAGCAGTTAAAAATAGTATTTGATCACCAATCTCTTTAGGAATAGAATCATTTTGAGCAATTGTAAGAGCAAGTGCTAAAGATACAGCACCCCTTAATCCACCCCAAACCAATACAATCCCTTTGGCTTTTGTAAAACCAATTCCAATACGATTTAAAATAGGGGTTAAAATAGCAACTGAACCACCTCTAATAACTGTAATTCCAATATATAAAACAATCAAGGCTATCCAATACTCACCAATGTCAAGCTTCACCCTTGTAGCTATTAAAATACCAACAATTAAGAATATAAATGTATTTGCAAAGTGTGCCATCATCTCCCAAAAGTGATGAAGGAAGCCTGCAACTTCAGGTGAGATTTTTGTTCTACCAACTGTTGCAAACATCAACGCTAAAGAAACTAAAGCAACAACTCCTGATACATGAAAAGTATGCTCAGCTATAAAAAATACTAAATATGCAACACCAACAGATAGCGTAATCTCTACAAGAGGATTGTTAAAAACTTTATCTATTAGTTTAATAGCAATATATCCAAATATAACACCAATAACCAAACCAAACATAACAACAAATGAAAACTCACCAACTACACCAACAACAGAGAAATCACTGTTTGTAGTAGAAAGATACATTGTTAAAAATAGTGTAAAAAGTACGATAGCTGTACCATCATTTAGAAGTGATTCACCCTCAATAAGTGTTTCAAGTCTTTTTCTAGAACTAACCTCTTTTAAAAGAGCAACAACAGCAACAGGATCAGTAGCACTAATTAAAGCACCAAATAATAAAGCTAACTCCCACTCCCAGTTCCAAGGAAAAAATATCTTCACTAAAGCAGCAGTTGCTAGAGTACTGATAATAAGTCCAGGGACAGCTAAAATAGCGATTTGTGAAAATATTCTTCTAAAAAGATGAACCTCTAAAGCATAAGCAGATTCAAAAATAAGTGTGGGAAGAAATATAAATAAAATTAAATGAGGATCAATGTCAGCCACAAGTAATAATGCATGGGAGACTATTGGCATACTATGTTCAAAGAAGCCAGTTCTCTCAATTCCCCCAAGAGCTAAACCAATTAAAAGTAAAGCTATAGTGTAAGGTAGCTTTGTCCCTTTTGTATACATCATCGTAATAGACCCAATAATCAAAGAACCTATCACAAAAACTAATACATATAAACCAACAGCAGTGTGTTCCATATTTAACTCCTTATTTCATAACTTCTACATTGTAGTAAAACTTTATGTTAAAATTGTAGCATATAAAATATAAGTTTTAGAATTATTAAATACTGTTTTTAAAAGATTTGAATATTATCTCTTTATGGTTTGTACCTGTATCTGAATGTAAAATCATATTTACAAAATCATCATTTAAAAAACTGTTATAGAACTTTATAACTTTAGAGTATGTATATGTTTTTTTAAGTGTGGGTGCTAAATAAACTTTTGTAATATATATTTGCATTAAAATATATAAAGAAAAAGTTGATAAAACAACTACTTCAACAACTGTAAATATTTTTGCAAATAATATTTTTAATTTTTCACTGTTAACGAATCGTTTAGAAAATTTAAATATAAATTTCCAAGAAAAATAGATAATAAGTAGATTTACTACAAATGATATCAGTATGAGAGTGGTGTATGTATCTGCTTTTGTTATATAAAGTTTTTGTAATAATACAGCTGTAATAGATGATAGTTTTGCAGATACAGTAATAAGAAAAAAGATTTTGAAATATTCAAATATCTTTATATAGCTTCTATGTTTGTAGCTATAAAGTATTAAAAAAATATTTAATACAATAAATAACAGATCAAAAATATTATAAAAACTCACCAAACTATCTCCTTTTTATCTAAAGATTTTAATATCTCATTTGTTTTAGAAAAGTGTTTACAGCCAAAAAAACCACGATAAGATGAAAGTGGACTTGGATGTGGTGCTGTTAAAATATGATGTTTTATTTCATCTATTAGTTTTGTTTTTTTAATTGCTGGTGCTCCCCAAAGTATAAAAATAATATCACTTTTATTTACAGATATATATTTTATAATATTATCTGTAAACACCTCCCATCCTCTCTTTTCATGTGATTTTGGCTTACTATCTTCTACTGTTAAAATTGTATTTATTAGAAGTACACCTTGTTTTGCCCAAGGTGTTAAATCACCATCTAAACATACACAATCACCACAATCATCAATCACCTCTTTTATAATATTTACCATAGATGGTGGATTTTTTATATGGTTTGGTGTTGAAAAAGCTAGACCTTGAGCTTGTAATGGTTGATGATATGGGTCTTGTCCTAATATTACAACTCTTGTATCATCATATTTAGATAAATCAAATGCTTTAAAGATATTCTTTTTTGTTGGATATACTTTTGTCTCTTGATATCTTTTATCAATAAATTGTTCAAGTTTTTTGTAGTATTCTTTATTTTTTTCATTGTTTATAATTGTATCCCAATCCATTTTGTATCCTAGCTTATTAAATAGTATTAAACGAAATAATATCTTTTTTTTAATAAGCTTATTATTAGTTTAAACTTGTTAATATCATGGCACTTTTTTACAGATGTAAAAAGCATACTTTTATTAAAAATTTTAACTTTTCTCAATATCTTATTGATGGAAAACAAAAATGGACAACAAAAATATGGAAAACAATCAAAGTTTTATGGCTTTGTGGAAAACAAAAGAATGGAAAACAAAAATGGAAAACAAAAAACAACACTACTTATTTACAAGTGAAGTAGTAAGCCCAGGACACCCAGATAAATGTGCAGATATTATAGCTGATAGTATAGTTGATAAACTAATTATTGGAGATTCTACTTCAAGAGTTGCAAGTGAAGTATTTGTAGCAGGTAGACATGTAGTAATAGGTGGAGAGGTTACTTCTCATACAAAAGTTACAACTGAAGATTACAAACAGTTAGTACATGATGCTTTAGCAAAGATAGGTTACAACGGTAATCCATATTTTTCAAAACAAGAGTGTCTACATCCAGAAGATGTAGAGGTGCAGGTTTTATTAAATAGACAATCTCCAGATATAAATCAAGGTGTAGATCAAGAAGATGGTGAAACAGGAGCAGGTGATCAAGGAATAATGTTTGGTTATGCAGATAATGAAACTGAACACTATATGCCAAGTGCTATTACATATGCAAGAGTTTTAATGCAAAAAGTTTATGATTATGCTTTAGAAAATCCACAAGATTTAGGTGTAGATATAAAAACACAAGTAACTATGGATTATGTGTCTAAAGAAAACTTTGAAAATAGTCAACCTCAATCTATAAATACAATCGTAGTTTCTGCACCATGTGTAGCAAGTATGGATATAACAACAGTAAGAAAACTTATTCAGGGTTTAATTGATGATGCAGGACTGCCAGAAAATCTTTATGATAAAGATAACTGTATAGTTCATATAAATCCAACAGGAAAATATGTATCTCATTCTAGTTTACACGATAGTGGATTAACAGGGCGAAAACTTATTGTTGATAGCTTTGGGGGATATTCACCAATTGGTGGAGGAGCTCAATCAAGTAAAGACTATACAAAAGTTGATAGAAGTGGTCTTTATGCAGCAAGATATATAGCAAAACATATAGTAGCAGCTGGTCTTGCTAGTAAATGTGTGGTTCAACTATCTTATGCAATAGGTGTTGCCAAACCAACATCGGTTGCTGTTGATACTTATGGTACATATACATCACTTAATGATGATGCATTATCTACATTTATAGAAGATAATTTTGCCTTAACACCAAATTGGATTACAAAAAAGTTTGATTTAGATAAGCCAAGTGCCGATACTTTTCTTTATGCAGATGTAGCTGCACGTGGTCAAGTTGGACAGCCTGATTATCCATGGGAAAAATTAGACGAACTTGAAAAATTTCAAAGTTTACGATAACTATCTGAATATTTAGAGTTTATCTCTAAATATTCTTTTAAAATTAAATTCTAGTATTCCTGTGGTTTTTTACATTTTAAGGGATGATTTTTCTATTATCATGGGATAAATTGTTGTAGTAAATTATAAAAAAGTTGTACATATATGTTATAATTAGAATAATTTATATTTATAGGAATACAATGAAATTTAAAATCGACGCAATAAGTGGTAAAGCAAGAGCCACAACTTTAAGTATGGCTCATGGAGAGGTTCAAACTCCTGTATTTATGCCTGTAGGTACTCAAGCTAGTGTCAAAGCACTTGACCATAATGATATGTTAAACCTAGGTGCTCAAATAATTTTAGGGAACACTTATCATCTTTATTTAAGACCAGGAAGTCAAACTATCAAAAAACTTGGTGGTCTTCATGGCTTCTCTAAATTTCCTAACAATTTTTTAACAGATAGTGGTGGATTTCAAGCATTTAGTTTAAGAAAACTTGATGGTAAAAATGGAAAACCAGATCCAAATGGTATAACTTTTAAGTCTCATATAGATGGTAGTTTACACTACTTTACCCCTAAAAGTGTTCTTGATGCTCAGTATGATTTCAATAGTGATATTATGATGATTTTAGATGATTTAGTAGCACTACCTAACACTAAAGAGAGAATACAATTGAGTATTGAAAGAACTACTGCTTGGGCAAAAGAAGCTATTAAGTATCATATGTCACAAAAAGAAAAAGGTATAGGTGTAGATCAAAATATCTTTGCTATTATTCAAGGTGGAATTGATAAAGAGTTTAGAAAGATGAGTGCTGAACAGCTATGTAGTCTTACTGATTATGATGGTTTTGCTATTGGTGGGCTTAGTGTTGGTGAGCTTAATAATGAGATGTATGATACAGTTGAGTGGACTACACAATTTATGCCTAAAGATAAACCAAGATACTTAATGGGTGTTGGTACGCCTGAAGATTTAATTGAAAATATCGATAGAGGTGTTGATATGTTTGATTGTGTTATGCCTACAAGAAATGCTCGAAATGGAACATTATTTACTTCCTTTGGTAGAATAAACATAAGAAAGGCAGAGTTTAAAGAGGACCCTAAACCACTTGATGATACATGCGAGTGTTATACATGTCAAAACTATAGTCGTGCATATTTAAATCATCTTTATAAATCATCAGAGATGACATATTTTAGATTAGGTTCTTTACATAACCTTCATTACTATTTAAATCTTATGAGAGAAGCTAGGGTGGCTATATTAGAAGATAAATGGAAAGAGTTTAAATCTGAATTTTATAAAAAAAGGGATATTTAACATATCTCTTTACAGCCACCAATTGGATCAACAACTTTTCTTTGATTCGATTCATCAACTTTTGTAAGCTTTTTATCTTCAAGTTTTTTTAATAACTCTATTAAATTGTTGTGTTTAGTTTCGTCATAAAAACATGATATATCCATATTCAACATTTTTTTTAATGGATCTGTTCCTATTTTATTCAAAAAAGTTTTTGTTACTCCTAAGTCATAAAGCCAATCAACTATTTTACAACCATTATCGTATCTATTTTTTTCAAAAGAGATAGACCCTTTATCTATTATAGCAAACCATTTACACTTGGAAAAATAGTTGGATACAACTGGATTATCACCTAGTTTTTGGATTGGAACAGCTAACATTTTGAACCCTTTTATATAATTTATTGTTATAATAAATATAATCATGTATTTATTGTATCATTATTACCATATTAAATCTATTAAAAGTGTATATATGTTAAAATCCAAGCATGAAAATACCAAAAATTATCTATTTACTACTGATATTCTTAACTGTACAAGTTTTAGCTATGTTTATAATCAAGCTAAATCAACAATCAAAAATTGATACACTATTAGAAATTGAATCAAAAACAATGAAAATTCATTATGACTCAATATATACAGACTTTCAAAAACTAAGCAATACAGTTTTCAATGGGTATATAAATAAACCTGAGGTAATAGAGTTATTTAAAGATAAAAATAGACAAGAACTATACGATGAGCTAAAACCATCGTATGACTATCTTTTAAGTGTTAGTTTTAAGCAGATACATTTTCATACAAAAGAAAATATCTCTTTTTTAAGAATGCATAGACCTTCTAAATATGGAGATGACTTAACAAAGTATAGATATAGTGTAAAATATGCAAATATCAATAAACAGTTTATTTCAGGTCTTGAGATGGGTAGAATCATGCCTGGATTTAGGTTTGTATATCCACTTTTTGATTCAAATAACAACCATTTAGGTACAGTTGAAAGTTCTTTTGCCGTTGAAGCATTTAGCAAAAAATTAAAAAAACTTTATAATGTCAGAACAAGTTTTATAATTGATAAATCAATCACAAAAAAAGAGCTTTTTAAAAGTGAATTAAATTCATATATAAAAAGTATAGAATCTGATAATTATCTTATATTAAAATCTTCAATAGATGAAAAAATATTAAAAAATTTAGATAAACTCAAATTACAATTTTCAAATGAATTAAAAGATATAGTTGAAGATAATATTAAAACTAAAAAAGTTTTCACTATAGATACTTATATAAATAAAAACTATAAACTTATTACATTTTTACCTATAAAAGATATTCAAAAAAATAACATTGGTTATTTTGTTATTTATAGAGATAGTCAACAGTTAAAAGAGTATACTGAGCAGATTATTTACAAATATATCATATCATTTTTATTTTTCACAGGGTTGATGTTTTTTTTATACAGAGAATTAAATAATAAAGAGTTTTTAAAAAAAGAGATAGCTTCGAAAACTAAAAAACTTCAAGACACTGCAGTACAACTAGAGGAACAAACTACTCAATTAGAGACACTTAATAATTCTCTTGAGGAAAAAATAAAAATAGAGGTTCAAAAGAATGCAAAACAGGAAAGAGAACTCTTTCAACAATCAAAACAAGCAGCACTTGGTGATATGATTGGAAATATTGCACATCAGTGGAGACAGCCACTTAGTGCAATTTCCACTAGTGCTAGTGGTATGCAACTTACCCATATGGCAGGTATTTTAAATGATGATGATTTTATGAATTATACTGATGCTATTGTAAACAATGCAAAATATCTTTCACAAACTATTGATGACTTTAGAGACTTTATAAAAAGTGATAAAAAAATAACAAGATTTGATACAAAACTTGCAATAGAGAAGTGTTTGGCAATAGTAAATTCATCTATTAACAATCATAATTTAACACTAACAACAAATCTTGAAAAAGATATATTTGTAAATAACTATGAAAATGAACTACAGCAATCAATAATAAATATTTTTTCAAATGCTAAAGATATTTTAAAAGAAAAAGTAGAAGATAGTGAAGATAGAATTGTACTTATTGAGAGTAGAAAAAATGGTAAAAAGATCAATATTGTTATTATTGACAGTGGAGGTGGTATAGATGAGAATATTATTGATAAAATATTCGAGCCATACTTTACTACCAAGCATCAATCTCAAGGTACAGGATTAGGTCTTTATATGACTCAGCAAATTGTTGTAGGTAGCATGAATGGTTCTATATATGTTGAAAATGAAACATTTGAGTATTTTGAGAAAACATATAAAGGTGCAAAATTCACTATAGAGCTTGACCTAGTTTGATTTAACAGAGACATTTAGATAAAATACAAAAAATATAGGAGGATTTAAAATGACTATAGATAATACAACTGTAGATAAATTAGCAAAACTATCATCTTTGGAAATTGATGAGGATAGAAAAGATATTATTGCAAAAGAGTTAGCTGATATTGTAACATTTGTTGAAAACTTAAATGAGATAGATGTTAGTCATGTTGATGCTACATTTACAACAGTAGCAGGCGGACAACCATTAAGAGAAGATGAAGCTTTTAAAGTTGAAGGTGTTGCTCGGCATATTATGAGCCATGCACCAAAGATGGAAGATAACTGCTTTATTGTTCCTGCAATTATAGAGTAAACTTTAGTAATGATAAATATTTATGGAATTAAAACTTGTAGTACAGTCAGAAAAGCTATAAAGTTTTGTAAAGATAATGAGCTTGAATATGATTTTATAGACTTTAGAGCTACACCTTTAAGTTGTGAAAAAGTAAAGTATTTTGCTTCAAAAGTTGATATTAATGTACTTTTTAATAATCGTGGTACAAAATATAGAGATCTTAATTTAAAAGAGTTAAACCTAGATGATAATGGTAAACTTAAGTGGCTTTGTAAAGAGAATATGCTTTTAAAAAGACC
>JAYEMI010000031.1:0-13088 GCA_034718015.1 Campylobacterota bacterium
GTTCGCTCATAAAATACAATGAAATAACAGCATAATTTAACTATAATTATGTATGAAAAAGCAATGTACCTCTTTATTTAGGGTCTTTCTAATTTATTAGTTATCTTTAAACTTCGTTAAATCAAAGATATCTTGACTTATGCCTTTTTTTATTTTTTGAATTATGTTTTTTAATACAGGTAAATTATACCTTATAACATCTTCTATGATATTATCATCTGTACTAAATCATGAGCAATATAATTACGAACTGCACTTAAACCTTTTAGGTCATTACTTGAAAACTCTTCAAGTATTTTAAACTCATTATCATCTTTTAATTTTGAGAATTGCTCTGTGATACGAACAATATTCATTCTTATAGCAGGTTTGATAAGTTTATCTTCTATGTCTTGAGTTACTTTAATATCTTTTGTTTCAAGAATAAAGTTTATATTATCTATTGATTCAAGAACTTTTTCAAGTCTACTTATAGCACTAGAGATAAACAATATCCTTTAATAAAACTGACTTTGATCCAATTGGTGATAAAGAGATAGTGATGATACAGAATAAACTAAATAATCGACCAAGAAAAACACTTGGTTATTTTACACCCGCAGAAATATTTTACAAGGCGAGTTATAAGAAAAATGGCGGCATAATTTTAAACAAGTGTGTTGCACTTATGAGTTGAATTCAGGATTGCTTTAGTTGTGGGCTTTATTGGATAGTATTAAATGGAGTATATAGCACTCCTCCCAGATATCTAAACACACCATAAGAAGAAGTTCCTTGCTGTATTCCTACCCTGGGGAGTTATTTCTTAGTATAATTGTAAAGGTCTAAGAGAAGCAGTCAAAGTATAATTATACTCTCAATGCTTATCTTTAAAGAGTGAAATAATAGTATAAATTGCATTAATTATAGATTAAAGAATGCAATTTATTTTTAATAAATCAAACCCTCTTTTAAAAGTTCTTTTTTTATATTGTACATCTGTTTATGTTTGTTATTACACCATAATGGATCTAATAGTGTGCTATCGCTTATTCCTGCAGTTACACGTGAAATAGAGATGTTGTCTGGTAGTATTTTGATAGATTTAACTAATGTATCTATATACAACTCTTCACTAATTGGTTTAAAATTACCTTTTTTGTATTCATTGGTTAAAAGTGTATTTTTTACTACATATAAAGGATGGAATTTTATGGAATCAATACCTAGATTTATAGTTTCCTCAACACCTTTTATCATCATATCTTGTGTTTCATCAGGTAGTCCAAAAATCATATGCCCACATACATATAATCCTCTACTTTTAGTTTTTAAAATCCACTCTTTAACATTAGCATAATCATGTCCACGATTTATTTTTTCTAATGTTTCATCATAAATGGATTGGATGCCATATTCTATCCATATCTCTTTTGTTTTATTTAGTTCTTCTAGATAATCTAATGTTTCATCTGTAATACAATCAGTTCTTGTACCAATACTTAATCCAATCACATCATCAAACTCTAAAGCTTCACTATAAAGTGCTTTTAGAGTATCTAAAGGTGCATAAGTATTTGTAAATGACTGAAAATAAACTATAAACTTTTTGGCATTAAACTTATTTTGCAAAACCTCTTTTGTTGCATCAAATTGCATCTTCAATTGTTTTAGTTGATTTTCTAAATAAGGATTTTCTTTACTATTTAAATTTAGTTTGAACTTTGATTTATCTTCAAGATTTGGAGAAAAAGATTCATTTTCACAAAAGGAGCATCCCCCTTTTGTGATAGTACCATCTATATTTGGACAAGTGAATCCTGAAATACTAATAGGTATTTTATATATTTTTTCACCATGTTTCTTTTTCCAATATCTACCTATTGTATTTAAATTTTTATACTCTTTTTTTTTAATCATTACGCTACGAAGTAGTCTCCATCAAAACTCACAAGTGAATATTTCCTATCTTTTCCAAGTGCTTCTTTTAAATTATCTATTGATAGGTATTCTAAGCTGTCTGCTTCTATATACTCTTGAACTTCCTCTTTTGATTTCATTGCGTTAATAAGTTCCTCTTTTGTTGGGGTATCTATACCGTAAAAACAAGGATGTTTAATCATAGGAGAAGCAACTCTAAAGTGTACTTCAGCAGCACCTGCATCTTTTAGCATTCTTACAATTCTTTTACTTGTAGTTCCTCTTACTATAGAGTCATCAATAACAACTAGTTTTTTATCTTGTATTAATGATCTCATAGGGCTTAGTTTCATTTTTACTTTCATATTTCTCATAGCTTGAGTTGGTTCTATAAAAGTTCTACCTACATAATGATTTCTAATTATTCCTAACTCAAAAGGGATACCAGACTCCTTAGAATATCCTAAAGCAGATGGGACACCGCTATCAGGGACTGGTATAACCATATCTGCATCTAACATAGCTTTGTCATTTTTAGCTAATTCTCTACCCATATTTTCTCTAGTTGCATATACATTTTTACCATCTATATCACTATCTGGACGTGCAAAATAAATATATTCAAAAGCACATGGTCTAAACTCTTTTGTATCATCTAGGATTATTGATTCTGGTTCTTCAATATCTTTAGAGAAAATTAACATTTCACCTGGTTTTACATCTCTTACAAATTCAGCATCAACTAGATCAAAACAACATGTTTCACTAGCAATAATCCATCCACCAGATCTTAATTTTCCAATACTAAGTGGTCTAATACCATGGGGATCTCTTATCACAAAAAGTTTACTTCTACTTTGAATGATAAAGTTATAAGCACCTTTCACTTTTGTTAAAGATTTTGTTATTCTATCTCTTAGTTTATCTTGACTTGATTTTGCTATTAAGTGGATAAGATTTTCAGTATCCATACCTGTTTGAAAAATAGAACCCTCATCAATCAATCTATGTCTAACTTCATCTTTATTTGTAAGGTTTCCATTGTGAACTATTGATATTTCACCTAGTTTGTATTTTGCTTGAATTGGCTGAGCATCAAATACAGAATCACTCCCTGCAGTTGAATATCTATTATGACCAATAGCCATATCACCTTTTAATATTTTAAAAGCTTCCTCATCAAATACATCTCTTACAAATCCACGATCTTTTACAGTATATATCTTCTTATCATCTGAACCACCAGCACTAATACCAGTTGCTTCATGACCTCTATGCTGCATAGCAAAAAGTGCAGCTGAAGCTAATTTTGCTGCATCATCATTTCCATAAATACCAACTATAGCACACATATTATAATCCCAAACAATCGTTTATGCTATATAAACCAGGCTCTTTATTTATCAACCATTTAGCTGCTTTAATTGCACCCTTACTAAATGTATTTCTAGCAGTTGCTGTATGATTTAATTCTATAAACTCACCATCATTATAAAATCCGGCAGTATGTCGTCCTACAATATCACCACCTCTTAAACTCATAACTGCAATTTCATCTTTAGTTCTTGCACCAATTATTCCATCACGACCAGAAATTCTTACATTGTCTAAGTCTAAATCTCTAGCTTCTGCTGCATGTTCAGCTAAAGTAAGTGCAGTTCCACTAGGAGAATCAACCTTATGCCTATGGTGTTGTTCAACTATTTCACAATCAAAATCAGAAAGTGTTTTACTTGCAATTGATACAAGTTTATTTAAAACTGCAACACCTAAACTCATATTTGTAGCATAAAGAATAGGAACAACTTTACTAGCTTCTATTAAAAGATTTTTTTGATGTTCATTAAAACCTGTTGTCGCAATAACAAGTGGTTTCCCAGCTTTTGCTTTAATTACAGTATCTAGTAAGATTTCAGTAGCTTTAGGAGCACTAAAGTCAATTATAACATCTGATGCCTCAACCATAGTTTGCATATCATTTGTTACAACTGTATCTTTTGGTAATGTTTTTTTTAGTTCATCAAATACATGAACTGCACCAACCTTTGCTTGTGAATCATTTTCTAAATCATCAATAAGTAAAGAACCAACTCTACCTGTACTTCCTAAAATTCCAACTTTTATCATAAAACTTACTCCAAATTCTTTTATTGTAAATAGGCAATTGCGCCAATTCCAGCTGTTGCACCATCACCTGCTGCACAAACCACCTGTTTTGGTGCATTGATTCTTATGTCACCTGCAGCGAATAAACCATCAACTGACGTTTTCATATTTAAATCAACAATAACTTCACCTGATCCATTAACATCACATAAAAAACTTCCATCTTCTTGTATTAAAGTTTGATTTAATACATCACGACCAACAAATATAAACGCACCTAATACATCTAAAGTCTTAACTTTATCTGTTGCTCTATTTTTTACTATTACACCTGTTACACCCATATTATCACCAATAATCTCTTCAGTAGTATGATTTAATACCTGTACAATATTATCAAATTTTGCTAGTTTTTCAACTTCATGTGGGCTTGCCCTAAACTCTTCTCTTCTGTGTACTATATAAACTGTTTTACATATATTTGCTAAAAATATAGCTTCCTCAACTGCAGTATCTCCACCACCAATAACAGCGACATCTTTACCTTTATAGAAAAAACCATCACAAGTAGCACAAGTACTTACACCTTTTCCAAAAAACTCAGCTTCACCTTTAACACCTGCAGGTTTTGGAACACTGCCTGTTGCTATTAAAACAGACTTTGCTTCAACTTTATCTCCAGATCCTAGAGTGATATTGAAAATATTATTCTCTTTCGTTACTTTAGTAACTTCACTCATATCATGCTTTAAGCCAAATCTTTGACATTGTTCTGGCCATTTATCCATTAGCTCCATACCTGTAACAACTTCAAGTTGACCAGGGTAGTTCTCTATTTCACTACTTTGAGTAATCTGTCCTCCAGGTAATCCCTTTTCAAACATAGTCACAGAAGCTAATCCACCTCTAGTTGCATATAAACCAGCAGTAAGACCAGCTGGTCCTCCACCAATAATTGCTAAATCTAACATAATATTTTTCCCCATTTGCTAACTGTAAATTTTAGGCAATGATACTTAAAGTTTGTTGTATAAAAGTTTAAGACCATAATAATTATTATAAATTAACTTTCAGTTAAGATATAAAATTTATCTTCTTTTAATTCAACATAAAGTGACTTTTTCCCATTAAATGTGTAGCTAGATGTTTTGTATAATTCATTAAATACAATTTTGAACAATTTTTTATTATTACTGTTTGGGTAAGGAATTATATTGATATCTTTGAATTTTATGGTTTTCTTTTCATTTTTATTAAAAACTCTTGTTTTGTATTTTGAAAATGATTTAAGGTTTTTACCATCAGATTTTATAAATTCTTCATCATAAAATGATAAGTATTTATCTATATCACTATTCTTCCAAGCACTCTTCCAACTATATAAATTTACTAAAATAGTAGAGATATCATCTTTTGTTGTGATTGGAAAACTATTTTCTGTTATTAGTAATACTGAGTTGTCAATATTTATTGAGGTATCTAGCTTTTTTATTTTTGTATTATCTAAAGCTATACAACCTTGAGTAAAATCATCTCTTTTATCATCTTGAGGGACACCATGTATCCAAATACCGTGACCAGTTTTACCTTGTGCTTTGTCATAAATATTTGGATAGTTAGTTGTAAGTGCTAGTGGACCATAATATGGATCAAGGTTTGTTAATCTTCTTGTTAAATTATAGGCACCAATAGGTGTTTTCATATCACCCTCTATTTTTTTATCTCCATTTTCTTTACCTGTAAACACACTACTATAAAATATTTTTTTTTGCGTTTTAGTATCATATAAATCAATATTTTTCATATCTTTTTGGCATATCATAAGATACTGTATAGATTCATAGTATCCATTAGATGTATTAACTGAGGATAAGAAATAGTCCCAATACTCTTTTTTTTGAAGTTGTTGTTCGATTTTTCTCTCAATCTCTTTTATACCTTGCGTTCTATATGTATCAATAGTATCAAAGCTAATAGCGAAAGACAAATTATAAAGTAAAGTTAATAAACTAATAACTATTTTCAATATTATTTCCTAGTTTTAAGATTTGAAATTGTATAATAATAACCTTTAAAATTTAAAAATAATAAAATAATGAGAGTCGAAATTTGAAAATAATAATATCGTTACTGTTTTTTATAAACATTTTATTCGCATCTTATACGCAAGAAGATGTTTGGTGGAAAGGTGAAACGCTTTTAACTTTTTTAGATAAACACAATATAAACAAAGAGATATATTTTAGCTTATCTAAAACAGATAAAGAGCTCTGTAGTGAGATCTATGCAGGTGTATTATTTCAAGTGATGTACAATCAAGAACATAAATTAGAACAAACATTAATCCCAATTAGTGAAGAGATGCAGATACATATCTTTAAAGATAAAAATAATAACTTTACTTTAGATATTATCCCTATTGAATTTCAAGAAATTTTTCAAACTATATCTATACCAATAAAGAATTCACCATATGAAGACATAAGACTACATACAGGAAATAAAGCATTAGCAAATGAGTTTATTTTGGCATTTAAAAAATCTGTAAGATTTACAAGACTTCAAAAAGGTGATATGATTGCTATTCAATATAAACAAAAAATAAGATTAGGAAGATACTTTGGTACACCTACAATTCTTGGATCTTTTGTAAAAACAAGAGGAAAATACCATTATATATTCCAAAATCCAGAAGATAATAACTACTATAATAAAGAAGCAAAGAGTTTAACAAATGTTCTATTTAAAGTACCACTTAAATACAAAAGAGTCTCTAGTAAATTTACATATAAAAGATATCACCCAATTTTAAAAAAATATAGAGCACATCTAGGTGTTGATTATGCTGCACCTACAGGTAGAGCAGTATATGCAACAGCAGATGGAAAAGTGATACATAAAGCTAGAAAAGGTGGATACGGTAAAACTGTTATGATAAAACATAAAAATGGATATAAATCACTTTATGCACATCTTAATAGCTATAGCAGTAAAATTAAAAAAGGTAGTTATGTAAAGCAGGGTACATTTATAGGTAGAGTTGGTTCAACAGGTAGAAGTACAGGTCCTCATCTACACTTTGGTATATACAAAAATGGTCGAGCTGTAAACCCACAAAAAGTTATAAAATCTGCAAAAGTTAAGCTTGCTAAAAAAAATAGAAAAAAGTTCGAACAATTTTCTAAAAAAGTTAAAAAAAGTTTATTAGCAAGTTTAACAAAAGGTGATAAACCTATAAAACTTGAAAAATTTGAATTATCTTATAAAATTCAATAGTTCAGGTTAATATGAAAACAGAAGAGCTAAATAAAATCATTACTGATAACGATGCAGTTTTAGTATATTTTAGTGGTGAAAGTTGTGGGGTTTGCAAAGCCCTTGCTCCAAAGATAGAACAAGAAATCAAAGCATATTATCCAAAGATTAAACAAGTTTATATTAGTGCAACAGATTTTCAAGAAACAGCAACATCATATAGTGTATTTACAATACCTACAGTTATAGTATTTTTTGATTCAAAAGAGTTTAATAGAAAAAGTAGACATATATCTGTTGCTGGTTTTATTGAAGAGTTGAAAAGACCATATAACTTATTTTTCGATAATCATTAAAGCTAACAAGGATAACAATGAAAAACTTTTTTTTAATAATTTTAGCAATTTTTATTTTATTGCAATTTATACCAGCAAAGATAGAAAATAAACAAGTATCAAAAGAGTTGGAGATAAAAGCACCAAAAGAGATTATGGCAATTTTCAAAAGGTCTTGCTATGATTGTCATTCAAATGAAGTGTCAATACCATGGTACTCTAAAATAGCTCCAGCATCTTTTTTTATTAAAGGGCATGTTGATTTAGGTAGAAAATGGCTTAATTTCTCAGAGTGGAAAAATTATACCGAAAAACAAAAAGATGATAAGCTAAAAGGGATATTTAGAACAGTATATGCAGCAATGCCACTAGCTAGTTATATAACTTTACACGAAGAAGCAAAACTAACAAAAGATGAGATAAAACTTATTAGAGATTGGACAGGTAAGGCACCGTATTAATTGATAATTTAACATCCTTATAATATAATAAATAAAATTTATATACAGGATAAAAAATGTTTGATATTTTAAAACAAAGTAGTACTCGTATTAAAACTGGTATAGCTCTTGTGGTGGTTCTTTTAATAATTGGATTTGTTGATTCTTTCTTTTTAACATGGGTTTTATTTGGTGGTTTAATGATGGTTGCTTTAAATGAAGCTATGAAACTATTTCAAATAGATGAAGACAAAATTTATGTTTATGCGTTAGTGATGTGGATAGGAGCTTATTTTTATCCAAAACCAGAAGATCTTATTTTTATAGTTGGTCTTATTTTTGCTTCAATTTTGGCTTATACAAAAGAGTTAAATAAACAGTTATTCTTACCACTTATGTACCCCATGGCTTCATATTTGTTTCTTTTTTCACTATATATTTCATTTGGAATGGAATCATTATTATGGCTTTTAGTTGTAGTAGCAGGTACTGATGTAGGTGCTTATTTTGTTGGAAAAAGCATAGGGGCGACTAGTTTTTGTCAAACTAGTCCAAATAAAACTTTAGAAGGTGTAGCAGGTGGGGTTATAACTGCTGCTATTTTAGGTGTTACTTTTACCCCTGATACTGTTAGTTTTGCTGTAGGATTATTTGTATCTTTAGTTGTAGCTGTTGCTTCAGTGTTTGGTGATCTTTTTGAAAGCTATCTAAAAAGAGAAGCAGATGTAAAAGATAGTGGAGATATTTTACCTGGTCATGGTGGAATACTTGACAGAACTGATGGTTATTTATTTGGTGGAATTGTTATGCTTATTATGCTTAGGATGTTTATTTGATATTATTAGGTTGTACAGGTTCAATTGGTGTAAACACACTAATAGTAGCAAAAAAATTCAATCTTGATATTGAAATACTTAGTGCTGGAAAAAATATAAAGCTTTTAAATGAACAATTAAAGCAATTTTCTCCAAAACTTGTAATAGTAGCTTCAAAAGAAGATATAGTAAAAGTAGATCATCCAAATGTACAAGCAGGAGAAAATGCTATATTAAATGCTATAGAAAACTCAGATTCAAATTTAGTTGTAAATGCACTAGTTGGGTTTGTTGGATTATCGCCAACTCTAAAAGCAATAGAGTGTAAAAAAACAGTTGCCTTAGCAAATAAAGAGTCTTTAGTAGTTGCTGGTAAGTTTATAGACACCTCATATATTACTCCAATAGATAGTGAACATTTTGGTTTATGGTATATTATGGATAAAACAAAAAAGATAGATAGTCTGACTATAACAGCTTCTGGTGGGAGTTTTAGAGATACACCAATAGAAGAGTTAAAAAATGTATCCATAAAAGATGCTTTAAATCATCCAAATTGGAGCATGGGAAATAAAATAACAATAGATAGTGCAACTATGACAAATAAACTTTTTGAATTAATAGAAGCAAGATGGCTTTTTAATACAACACAATGTGATGCTATAATTGAAACTAAATCTATAATTCATGCCATGGTTAATTTTACTGATGGTAGTACAACAGCACACATAGCAAATGCAAATATGCAACTACCAATTTCTTATGCGATATTAGATAAAGTAAAAGAGCAGATATTAAAACCAGTAAATTTGTTAGAATTACAAAATTTAGAATTTAAGAAAATTGAAACTTCTAGATATAATATATGGGAAGTAAAAGATGAGTTACTTAAAAATGATAACTTAGGTGTTGTTTTAAATGCTGCCAATGAGATTGCTGTTGAGAAGTTTTTAAAAAGTGAAATTGGATTTTTAGATATCTCAAGATTGACTTTGGATACTTTAAATAAGTTTCATAATATAAAATTAAAAACTATAGATGATATTTATGCTATAGATAAAGAGGTAAGGGGTTTTTTTAATGGGTGATATGATGATACCATTTATAATGCTTTTAATTGTAACAATAGCATTGGTGCTTGAAAGAAAATTTCATGAGGATAAAGTAGTAGATATTTATGAAAAAAAATATGAAGAGTGGAAAGAACACTCATCAGATAGTAAAACGGAAAAGCTACAATGTAAAGAGCTGGTGGGGCTTGTTTTTTTAGAAAATGAGAAATTAAATATAGAGCTTCTTGATAAAAAAGTACAAGATAGACTTGAAAGAAAGAAATATACCATTAAAGGCTAAGTTATGAAAAGTTTTATTTTATTTTTATCTATAAGTTTAAGTTTAGTAGCTGAATTAAAAAAAAGTGGCGACTATGTTATTGATAAAACAAATAATATGATGTGGCAAGATACAAAAGCAAATATAACTGTACTAGTTTCTCATCTAAATAGCAGTAAGTATTGTTCTGAGCTTAGACTAGGTGGTTATACTAATTGGGAAGTTCCATCTGTTGAAGATTATGAAAATATAATTGATAAAACAAGAAAAGATGAAATAATGATCAGTAGATCTTTTAAATATATTGTACAAGATGATTATTGGACTAGTAACAGGACTTGGAGAAATTTTGGTAGATGGGGTTATTATATATTTTTTAAAAGTGGAACAGCATATTACGAAAATAGAACATATCCTAAATATATAAGATGTGTTCGAGATATGAAATAATATATTTAAAAAAGAAACATAAAAAATAAAGAAAAGAAATCTATTAGAGAAAACAATAAGTTATTATTAAAAAAATGGGGATTTAAATAAATATTATAGCTATTAATGTAAATATAAATGTTCTAAAACTGTTCCAATAGTAGTTAATTATACTTATATTTGGAAAGTGTAAATTTGTTAGAAAGCCGTTATATAAGGTGTTGTTTGTGTTCTATCATATGGTACGATAGAATTTTTCATTAACTCAAATCTTTTAAAGTAGTCCCTGAAAACCTTTTCAAATTTATCATTGTCAACATTAATTAGAATACGGTGCAAGGTAAGTGCTAACAACTAATTAATCTCTAATAACTATTAGGCTATAATAGTCCTATGAGACCACAAATAAAACTAGATTTAACTAAAGAACAAATAAATCAGCTAAAAAGCATAATTAAAACTGAGAAAAAATATAGAACTGCACAAAGAGCTCAATCATTACTGCTAAGATGCAAAGGAATATCTGTAGCAGATATATCATTCGCACTAAATGTTAGAACTGAAACAGTTTATATATGGATTAAAAATTATAAAAAAGGCGGTGTTGATTCACTATATGAAAAAGATGGACGTGGCAGAAAATCTATTTTTAAAGATATACCGCAAGATGAAATTAAAGAGCTTATAAATACGAAAGCATCTATACCAATTATAAATGCAAATATAAAAGATAAATATGATATAAATGTATCTAATGAGTCAGTTCGAAAATTTATTAAAAAAAACTCTGTTTTAGTTTCACAAGAGTAAAGAAGATACCAGCTAAGAAGCCTGATGATGACCTTTATGAAGTAAAGTTAAATAAACTTATAAACTATGAAAAATTAGAATCTCAAAATAAAATAGATATATACTACTTTGATGAGAGTGGCTTTTCTCATACTTCAAATATACCTAAGCTATGGACGCCAATAAGAACAACAGCGATTATTAAAACATTTGTAGCAAAAAGAATAAATGTATTAGGGTTCTTATCAAAAAATGGTACTTTAAAGTCCTATATAGCAGATGGTAGAGTTGATAGTGATAAAGTAATAGAAGTATTTGATGATTTTGCAAATAATTTATCTAAACCAACTGTAGTTGTTTTAGATAACGCAAGTTATCATAAATCAAAGAAATTTAAAGCTAATCTTTTTAGATGGATGAATCAAGGATTAACATTACTATATTTACCACCATACTCCCCTCAATTAAATATTATAGAAATTCTTTGGAGATTTATGAAATATATTTGGATTGATTATAAAGCTTATCTGAGCTTTGAGAATTTAAAAGAATATATCGAAACAATATTTAAAAAATATGGTAACGAGTTTGTGATAAATTTTAAACGATGGAAAGAAGAAATTATGGATATAAAATTATTACCATATTTAGCACAATAATTAGAGTTTAATTAGTTGTAGGTACTTAGATTCGGATGGTATGGCAATCCTCTCTTTATTAAAGAGTTTTAATAAAGAGAATTAGTCGCGTTAAGCTCCATCCAGTCATGCAACGCTTCAAAGGTTACTTTGCCTTTAAGTAATCCGAATAATGCCATACCAATTCTTTGCTAGGCATTGGTCACACGTAAAAAGTACCTCTGAGAGTGGATAGATAATTTTACCTGTATGAGTTCTAAAGTCTTCGAGACTCTCTAGCTTTTTAAAGTTCTTTTTTTGCCTGTATTTCATCAATATATCCTCTGCCAGAATGCTCTAAATAAGCATGAATTAATCTAGAATCTATATTTCTATTCCTTGATATTCACTTAAAGTGTGTTTTGAGTTTCATCGGATTTACCTAGTGCCATGTCATTTTATAAAACAACATGGCTTTTTTTTATTCTTTAAAGCTACTTATATTTGGATTTGATCCCAAAGGGTAACTACCAATATTTGACAACAGCAGGGCTATCAGAAAATGGTTCATTCATTGTATTAACAGAATTAATTGCTTGTTCAAAGCTATAACCTTGTTCTACAGTAGCAATAGCTTTTTGACAACTACTTACACTATCCATAATATTACTTGATGGTGCAAATGTAGATAATAAATCCTTATATAAACTATCCCAACTAGCAGCATCTTTTGTCTGGCAATCAGTAGATGCCAACTTATAAGTAGAACTGTAAGTTGAATAATCCAGACTATTCTTTTCTGTATCTACATCTTGAGTTGTTTCATTTGAAACTTCAAGTAAAATAGGAGCACAAGCAAGTGTAACATCATTCCAAGTATCTATTGAATTCGTCCATATATTCGATGCAAAATCTACATCTACTGTTTTTTCTTTACACTCCTGTGCTGTTAATGTGTTGATATCTACATTTATCTCATCTTTTTCTGGTTCTTCACTTACTAGTTCTTTACCTTCAGTTACATCAGAAATTTCATCTTCGGCTAGTTCTGTATTGATGTCATCAAAGACT
>JAYEMI010000032.1:0-2584 GCA_034718015.1 Campylobacterota bacterium
AACAAACCTTAAAATAAGTGTCACAGTTAAAGCAGGAACTAGTGCTAATCCCATCCACCCTATAAATGAGGGTGCATTTTCACCTAAGATACCCACTGCAATTGCATTTGGAGGTGTTCCTATAATTGTAGCCATTCCCCCTAAGTTTGCACCAATAACTACAGCTAATAAAACTGATTTTTTAAAAGGGTTTGATTCTTTTATATGTGTTAGAAGTGGTATAAGAATAGTAAGCATCATAGCTGCAGTTGCAGTGTTTGATATAAACATAGATAATACAAATGTGATACCTATAAGCCCTGAGATGATATTATGTGGTCGCCCACCTACTAAAAATAGTATCTTTTTAGCAATCCATAAATCTAGTTTTGTTTTTGAAGCAGCTAAAGCCATAATAAAACCAGCTAAAAACAGAAATATCAAAGGTGATGACCACGGTTGTAGATATACTTTCCAAGTAGTAGCTCCACTTTCAAAATCAAAATTTGGAAACCCTAATAGTACAATCTCTAATGCAATCACAAGTAATGAAACAGCAAATGCAGGTATAGCTTCACTCACCCAAAGTCCAGCCGCAAAAAGCAATATAAAAAAAGTATATGTAGCTTCAGTTGATAGTGTATAATTAGGTATAAAAGCTACACCCACAGCAAATAAAAGTGAAACTACAAATGATATAAATACATACTTATGTGATATAACATATGCACTTTTAAAAAATCTTCTGACATGTCGTCTGGTATCTAGCATTTAAAACCTTTTAATTTTTAGATAGTAATATAACATAATATCTATTTTATTGTCTATTTATCTCTATTTATCCATAAAATAATTTACAGTATTTTTATCTACTATTTTAATTTGATTTGATGGGAATGTTACACTTAAAGGGTATCCTAAAGTTAAAACATATTTTTTATTTATATTAATTGTTTTATTTTGGAGTGCTTTTGTAAAAAAATCTTTTAACAGTTCTGCCTCTTTTGTCTTATATTTAAGCTTTATATAATCTGTAATACCCCATACAACTTGCATCTTTCTTATTGTTTTTATATCAAAACTACTTACTATTATCTTCTGTTTTGGTCTAAATTTAGCAAGTTGCATTGCACTTTTTCCAGAGCGAGTAAATGATATAAGAGCATCTGGAGAGATTGTTTTTGCTATAGTTGTAACAGCTGCTGCTATTGACTCCTCTTCATTTATACAATCAAGATATTTATGAAAATTATACCCTTTTTCTGTCTCTTTTATACATGATTTTAATACCTCTATTGCTTCAAGTGGATAGTTTCCTACTGTTGTTTCATCACTTAACATAACAGCATCGGTCCCATCAATAACTGCATTTGCTATATCTGACATCTCTGCACGCGTTGGGTATGGTGAGTTTATCATAGATGTTAACATCTGTGTTGCAGTAATAGCAGGGATACCAAGCTCATTTGCTTTTTGTATAATCTTTTTTTGCACCATTGGTACTTTATGAAGTCCAAACTCAACTCCCAAATCACCTCGTGCTACCATAACCCCATCTGAAACACTTAATATAGAGTCAAGATTTGCTACAGCTTCTGGTTTCTCTATTTTTGGGAATATTAGAGCGTCATTTCCATTTTCTGTTTGGATCTGTTTTGCTCTTAATATATCTTTTTTATTTGATACAAATGACAATGCTATGATATCTACACCATTTTGTGCTCCAAAAATGATATCTTTTTCATCTTTTGGTGTTATTGTCTCTATATTTAACTCTGATTGAGGGAAGTTGATACCTTTTTTTGATTGAAGTGTTCCACCTATTACCACTTCACATAACACTTCTGTTTTATTTTTTGATTTTACTTTTGTACGGATTGTTCCATCACTAAAATATATAGACTCCCCTACTTTTAAACTATCTATAATCTCAGGATAACTTAGTGTGATTTGTTTGCTTTGTTCATCTATTTTATCTTTTGAAAGTTTTAGTATCTGCCCTACTTTTAGCTCCATAGGTTTTTCTAAATGACAAATTCTTATCTTAGGACCTGAGATATCTTGTAAGATTGCAACCTCTTTATTCAATGCATCACTTGCATCTCTTATCTTATCTATCACATCTTTGTGATAGTCGTGAGTTGCGTGTGAAAAGTTTAGTCTAAAAACATCTACCCCTTTTTTTATAAGTTTTTTGATTTTTGTTTTAGAATCAGTTGCTGGACCTACTGTTATTACTATTTTTGTTTTTCTCATAAATTTTACCTTTTTTTTTAAAACATAATGATACCATCATACGATTACATCTAAGCAATAAATCAAAGTTTTATTAATATAGAGTCGTTTATCGATTACTGTTTTTACATTACACTTTAATTACATTTCAATCTAATAATTGTTATAATTATTATAAGATTTTTAAAAGGAGTAAAAATGAAAAAAAGGTATGTTACTTTAATTTTTATTATTTTTGCTTTTATTCTTATTAATATTTTTACTTTTATAATCGTAGAAAAAGACAAAAACATAAAAATAAATAAAGCTTTAGATTCACATCTATCTACACTTAAAACACACTACGAGATAATCTTACACAACCAAAAAA
>JAYEMI010000033.1:0-12736 GCA_034718015.1 Campylobacterota bacterium
TTATCAAAGAGATTTCCTATTATAATAACTGGTGGTGAAGAGCAACACTTTACTGCACTTTTAGCTGTGGGTGAAAATGATAATTATTTTTCACTACACAACAGATATGAAGATAGAAGATATATACCTATATATCTTAGAAGTTATCCATTTTTAGTAGTTGAAGCAAAAGATGAAAATGATGATACAAAACTATACAGAAGTGTTGCAATTGATGTAGAGTCACCATATATAGGTGTTGATAAATCAATAAAACTTTTTGAAGATAATAAAGAGACTCAAACCTTAAATGGTGCTATTAAACTTGTGCAAACATTTGACAATGATAGATTTGAAGCAGATAAACTAATAGAGGTTTTAAAAGAGTATAAACTACTTGATAAAAGAGATATAACACTTAAACTGGATGAAAATGAACCTCAAACAATACTTTCAGATTTTTATGTTGTAAATCAGACAAGATTATATGAGCTTAGTGATGATATTCTTTTAGAGTGGATAAAAAAAGGTTGGATATATCTCTTGGAAAACCACATGCGATCTATTGAAAATATTGATTTACTATTGGCCCAATCTATTGTTAAACACTAGTGTTGTAATCAAAATGTCATATTTCCTATATAATTTGATTGTACCATTGCGTAATAATCAAAAGGTAAAATATGTTCAATAAACTTATGTGTAAACTAAATCCAACTGTACAAAATATTGAAAAAGAACTTTTAAATACAAAATTTGAACCTGAAAATGTTAAAAGTATATTGGATTCAAAAAATGTAGATATAAATGACAAAACAGAAGATGGATTAAGTTTTTTGCATTTATGTCTTATGAACAACAGATCAAAAGCTGCCCAATGGCTTATACAAGAGGGTATTGATATAGATGTCAAAAATAGTTCTGGTATCTCTGCTGTTCGTTATGCTGTAGAAAAAGGTGATATAAATACTGTAAAAACAATGACAGCTACAAAAAATTTTAATATAGATCAACGCTGTAAAAGTGGTAGAACTTTACTTCAAGATGCAGTTCTTCTTGGTCATCAAAAAGTGATACATCATCTTTTAAATCACAATATAAATGTAAATAGCATTGACAATAACAATAGAAATGTACTTTTTGATGCTATTGATCATGGAGATGAGGTAATTACAAAAAATCTAGTTGAAAATACAGATGTAGATCTTAATCTTGTTGATAATACAGGACAAACTATACTTCATGACCAACATGTTCTAAAAAGTGATGAACTAGCTGCAATACTACTAGAAAATGGAGCTGATCCCACAATTTGTGATAAAGATGGTAATAGTTTTTTAACACACACTGCTTTAAGAGGAAAAGAGGGTGAAGCAATACTAGAACTAGCTATAAAGTGTGGAGCTGACCTTAATAAAAAAGTAGCTCATAACAACTCTATACTTATGGAAGTTATGTATGCATTCACAAAAATATCAGATAATGAAAAAGACAGAAGAAGTGGACTTAAGAGTGTTGCTTCAAAATTAATTAATCATGGGCTTCACATAGATGCTATCAATGATATAGGGGAGAGTGTAATATTTGATTTAATTAGATTAAATGATATTGAAGGGTGTGCATTTTTATTAGAAAAAGGGCTTAATCCAAATCTACAAAACAACTTATTACAAACCCCTTTGTATATATCTATTTTAGGTGGAATAAAGTATATAGATATAACTATTTTACTTTTACAATATAGTGCCAATCCGCTTATAAAAGATAAAAAGTATAGAACTATTCCTGAAGTTTTAAACGATATAATTTTACATGTACACGACTTTAAAGAATTAGAAGATAAATTGATTCTTGACAAAATAGATCCAATAGGAAACTATATGTTAGTGTTGAAAGAGATTTTGTCATTAAATAAAAAAGTAGATTTTACATATCTTGATAGTACTGGAGATCCACTTTTCTTTAAATCATTTCTTAACTTCGATATAGATACTACTAGATTATACTTGCAATATGGATTAGATATCAATACTAAAAATATTGATGGTTATAATCTGTTTTATGCTTATACTCTACAAGCATTTGAGAGACAAAAATATTATGATGATTTTAGAAATCATTTAGTGTTTTTACTGGTAAACAAATCAAACATAAACCATGTAAATAAAAGTGGACAAAATATTTGTACAAAAATTGCAAGTATGAAAGAGTGTAGCATTCAGCTATTTAAAAAACTTACAGAAGTAACAAAACAAAACTATAGTGCAGTTGACAATATGGGTAGAACGATAGTGCATTATTGTGTTATAAGTTCTAACACAGAGTTGATGAATCTTGTATATAGTGCAGAGAAAACTATTCATAACATCGCTGATTCATTTAATATTTTACCAGTTACATATGCAGCACTTTTTGGTAACTTAGAGATTGTGGAGATTTTATTAAAGAGAAATACGATAGTTAAATGTAGTAAACCTATACACAAAGTTGCAAAATTGAAATTTAAACCTTTAATTGAAAATTTGGATACTTTAATTAATAAATCTAACGATTTAGATACCAAAAGACAAATAACTATATTAGTTGACCAAATAAGAACAGACTTTAAGTAAATATAGCATTTAAAAATGTCATATTTGTTATACAATGATATGGTATAATTTAGCATGAAAAAAAACAATAAATATAAAAACAAAATTCAATCAAGAGTAACACTTTGGTTACTAGCTTTTTCAATACTATTGATCGCGGTTATCTATATCGTATTTACAACATTTAACAAAAAAGAACTAGAAAAAGGTGCTGTTGGTATCACTGTAATAACAGCAAAAAAAATCAACTCTCAACTTGAACAACAACTAAATAGAATGCAAACTTTAGCACAAACTTTAGCAAATCTTGGCTCTACTATGGATGATAACCACAAAAGAAATAAAGAGGTACTAAAAAAACTAATAAACCTACAAGGATATGAAGATTTTATCGCAGGTGGTGGTATATGGCCTGAACCTTATGCATTAGATTCTTCCAAAACAAGATCAAGTTATTTTTTTGGGAGAGATAAGGACAATAAACTAAACTTTTTTGATGATTATAACAATCCAAGCGGTAATGGTTATCACAATGAAGAGTGGTACACACCAGCAAAATATTATAAAAATGGAAAAGTTTACTGGTCAAAGTCATATGTAGATCCATACTCGTTTGAACCTATGGTAACTGTAACTGCACCCATTTATAAAGATAATAAGTTTATAGGTGTATCTACTATTGATATAATGCTAAATTGTTTACAAAAGTTTTTAAGTGATAATATTGATGAATTAGGTGGATATGGATTTATTTTAGATAGAAATCATAAGTTTTTATCATACCCAAATAATAAAATCGCAAAACTTGATAATAACTATATTACACTTGATAAGCTTTTAAAAACAACACCTAGTTATGATAATCTATACAAGCAGATATTAAAAAATTCAAATGATAATTTATCAGCGAAGTATAAAAAAATTGCACAGGATTTAGAGTTATCAAGTAAACAAATAGATAGTGATGAATCTAAACGAATTTCATACTTAATAAAAGATAATAATAAAAACAATGAACTTCATAATTATAAAATAGATACTATAAAAATAGATAGTGACCCTATCTTAAATGAAGATGCAACTGCTATCTCTATATTTCAACCTGATACACATTGGAGTTTAGTTATAGTTATTCCAAATAAAATCATACTATCGCAAAGTAATAAAATTTTTGATAATTTAATTAATACAATAACAATGTTAATTTTACTTAGTGCTATATTTGGTTACTTTTTCATAAATAGAACAATAATTCATCCTATTGCATCTATGATAAAACAACTTAATAAAAATATAAAAGATAGTTATTTAAAAGAGGATCAAAGAGATGATGAGTTTGGATTATTGGCGTATTGGTTTAACAAAAAAGTTAAAGAGTTAGAAAATTCACATCTTAACTTAGAGGATAAAGTTCAAAAAAGAATCAAAGAGCTTGAGATACAAACAAAAAAAGCACTAGAAGCAACAAAATCAAAGTCAGAATTTTTAGCAAATATGTCACACGAGATAAGAACTCCAATGAATGGAATAATAGGTATGTCGCACTTAGCACTTCAAACAAATCTAAATGATAAACAAAAAAACTATATCAAAAAGATAGACAATAGTGCAACATCACTTCTAGGTATCATAAACGATATTTTAGATATTTCTAAAATAGAAGTGGGTAAATTAGAGATAGAAAATGTTGATTTTGATATGTTTAAAACTATTGATAATATTATAAATATAGTAGAGTTTAAAGCACATGAGAAAAATCTTGAACTAATAGTAAGCTATGATACAAATATTGGAAAGAATTTCAATGGTGATAGTTTAAGAATATCACAAATAATTACAAATCTAATTGGAAATGCTATTAAATTTACACAAGATGGTGAAGTTGGTATCTATATAAAAAAGGTTCATAAAGATAGATTTAGATTTGAAATTGTTGATACAGGTATTGGTCTTAAAGAAGAAGAGATTGCAAAGCTGTTTAAATCATTTTCACAAGCAGATGGAAGTACAACTAGAAAATATGGTGGTACAGGACTAGGACTATCTATCTCTAAACAACTTGTAGAGTTGATGAATGGAAAAATTTGGGTAGAAAGTGAATATACAAAAGGTAGTAAGTTTATATTTGAGATAGATTTAAAAGAAAATGAGAACACAAACTCTTTTAATCTATTTAGCAATAAAAAGGTTTTAGTAGTTGATGACAATCAATCATGGCATGATATTCTTGCAAATACTTTAGAGATATTTGATCTAAAAGTGGAGCATGCATATAGTGGAGAAGAAGCGGTAGAGAAAATATGTGATACAAATACAAATTATGACTTAATACTTATGGATTGGAATATGCCAAAAATCAATGGTATAGAAACCACACAGCTTATAAAAGAAACATGTAATATATGCCCTCTTTCAGTTATTATGGTTAGTTCATTTAGACAAGAATCAATTGTAAAGCAAGCAAAAGATGTAGGTATTAACTTATTCTTACAAAAACCGATAAACCCTTCACTTTTAAATGATATTTTAGGTGGTGTATTTTTAAATAATATTGATCTAAATAATTATATTGCAAAAGATACGAATAAATTGATAGATAGTTTACATATCTTAGCAGGCTCAAATATATTACTTGTAGAAGACAATAAAACAAATCAAGAGATAATAATAGGTCTTCTTGAAAATAGTGGTATAAATATAGATATAGCCTCAAATGGAGAGGAAGCCATCTCTAAATATAAAGAAAATCAAAGTAAATATGAACTAATTTTGATGGATCTTCAGATGCCAGTGATGGGTGGAATAGAAGCTACACAAATTATAAGAAGTTTTTCTAAAGATATTCCAATTATTGCACTTACAGCGAATGCTATGAAAGAGGATATAGAAAAAACACAATCAGTTGGTATGAATGAACACTTAAATAAACCTATAGATGTTATAGTTTTATATGAAACACTACTTAAATATATATCTAAGAAAGTTAATAGTGAAGAGTTAATAATGAATAGTGAAGAGATAAATATACCAAACTTTTTAAGTATAGATAAAGAGAGAGGATTATCCCTTTTGGCACAAAATAAAAAACTTTACTTAAAAATTCTAGGAGATTTTTATACTAACTATAAAGATTTAAACCTTGAAACTTTAGATGATGAAGAGTTTAAAAGAACAATACATACAATAAAAGGTTTATCTGCAAATATAGGTGCTATATCATTGAACAATATTGCTTGTAGCTTAGAGGCACAATATAGCAAAGAGCTTATGCTAAAGTTTAATATAGAATTAAAAATAGTTCTTGATGAGCTAGAAGATAAGCTATTGGTTTTAAATCAATCTTCAGATACTTCTAAAAAGAGAATAGATGATAATATAAAAAATGAACTATTGAATAAACTAAAACAATTTGCTTCAAAAAGAGACTCAAAAGGGTGTAATAAGATAATAGACAATTTGAATAACTATGAGTTAGACAATAAAGATAAAGAGCAACTATATAAACTAAAAGAGTTGATTAAAAACAGAAAATATAAAAATATAGTAGAGATGATATAAATGGAAAATAAAACAATACTGATAGTAGATGATACGATTACAAACCTTGATATTTTAGTTGAACTTTTAGATGTCTATAATACAATGGATGTAACAAATGGAGATGATGCCTTAGATATTTTGGAAGAGGAAAAAATTGATCTTATTTTACTAGATATTATGATGCCTGATATGGATGGATTTGAAGTGTGTAGAAGAGTTAAATCAAACCCATTAACAAAAGATGTTCCAATAGTATTTATAACTTCTGATAAAACAGAGAAAACTTTAACAGAAGCTTATACTCTTGGTGCTATTGATTTTATTAATAAACCATTTTATCAATCTGAAATATTGCATAAAGTAAGCTATATTTTAAGCAACACTCAATCTAAATATGCAAAAGATTTATTAACAGGCGTAAGAGATAGAAAGAATTTTTTAGAAAACTCTAGCTTTAAATTTAAAGAAAATCAAAAAGATTTAAGAGCTGTTTTAATAGATATTGATAATCTACAAGATATAAATGAGATGTATGGTAACGAATATGGTGATAAAGTGATACAAATTACAGTTAAAGCTATAAGAGAAGTTATTTGCAAAGATTCTGTATTTGGAAGAGTAGATGCAAATGGTTTTATGATGGTGTGTTCTCTTCCAACTTTAGAAGCTGTAAAATATAGTATAAAGTTTATAAAGGATTCTATACAAGACAAAACAATCAATACATTAAATGGTATTTTAAACTGGAAAGTAAGTATAGGTGTAGCAACACGAAATACAGATATGCAAAATATTGAAGCGTTATTAAATATATCTTACAATGCTTTAAGAGAAGCAAAAAACAGTGGTAAAGATAGGATAGTTTATGCTAACTAGATTTTTACTAATTATATTTTTTTATTTTGCTACATCACTAAATGCAAATGTTGTAATAGAAGATGATATGGATAAAATTGATGATTTTAATATCCAATATTATTATGATGAGTACTCAAAAATCAAAACTAATGAAATAGAAAAAATCAACTTTAATGAAACAATCCAAAATCATTTTACACAAGGGTACAGATATGGTGATGCTTGGTTTAAAATAGATATAAAAAACAATAGTAAAAATGAAGATTTTGTTTTATATTTTACTGAATCGATTTGGTCAAAGATAGATTTGTACTTTAAAAAAGAGAACATATGGAAAGTAGAACATAACGGTCTTGACATAGCTCTTAAAGATAGACAAATACAAGATAGTTCACCAGCTTTTTCATTTGATATAAAAACAGGTCAAACTATAAGTTTATATGTAAAAGGAAATACAATAGCCAGCCAATTAGGTGAGTTTCAGATTTTTACATCTAAAGAGTTCTACAATCCATCAAGGATAACTATTAACCAATGGTATATTATATATGGATTTGTTTTATTGATACTTGCACTACTTAACTTTTATAGTTATATTATGACAAGAGAGAGTATTTATATCTATTATATTGGATATATACTAATCTCTATAATATTTAGTTTTATGCATAGTGGGGTATATATCTCTTTTGGTTTACCTAATTGGAATGAAGGGTTACATACTGTAGGACAGTTGACACTATTGGCACTTGTACTCTTTTCTATACAGTTTTTAGAACTAAATAAGACTTACCCATATATGGAAAAACTGTTTTATAAATTTGCAGTAGTAGCGTTTATTTTTGCAATACTACTTTCACAAGATTTACCTTATGCAGCAATAGCTAGTAATGTTTTCTTTTCAGTAGTATTAACAACAATAGTTTATGTGGCAATAGTTGTTTTAAAAAGAGGATTTAAAGGAGCTAGGTATTATCTTATAGCTTTAATGATTTATCTTCCACTATTAACAATGATGGCTATGAATTTTAACACTATTTTACCAAATACAGATATTACAAGATATTCATTTTTATTAGGTGCTTTTGTTGAGATATTTATATTTACATTGGTTTTAAATAATAGTTCATACTATAAACTAGAAAAACTAAACCAAACTTTAGAAGACAATGTACTAAAAAGAACAAAAGATTTAGAAAAAGCTAAAAACCATGCAATAGAAGCTAGTAAAGTAAAGTCAGAATTTTTAGCAAATATGTCACATGAGATAAGAACACCTATGAATGGTATCATTGGTATGACCCACTTAGTAAATGAAACAAATTTAGATAATAAACAACAAAAATATATAGACACTATAAACAATAGTGCAAATGCCTTATTGCATATAATAAATGATATCTTAGATTTTTCTAAAATAGAAGCAAACAAATTAACAATAGAAAAAGTTGATTTTGAACTTGATAGTTTTATAAGTGATATTTCAAATTTAGTAAAATTTAAAGCAGAAGAGAAAGGGCTGAATTTTAATATAAATCATCCATCAAATCTATATCTACATGGTGATAGTTTAAGGATAGGACAAGTTTTAATAAACTTAATAAACAACGCTATAAAATTTACATCTCATGGCTATGTAAAAATAGATATTGAGTATAAAGAAAATAATATATATAGATTTAGTATAGAAGATAGTGGTATTGGTATAAATGATGAACAACTATCAAACTTATTTCAAGCTTTTTCACAAGCTGATAGCAGTATAAATAGAAAATATGGTGGAACTGGACTAGGTCTACTTATATCAAAACAGTTAGTAGAACTAATGGGTGGTAGTATATATGTAGAATCCCAAGTAGATAAAGGTAGTAACTTTATCTTTGAGCTTAATCTACCAAAAGCAAAAAAAGAGATAAAATCAACACCATCTTTAAAACTAACATTTGAAGATATTAGTATATTAAAAGGCTCAAATATATTACTTGTAGAAGACAATAAAACAAATCAAGAGATAATAATAGGTCTTCTTGAAAATAGTGGTATAAATATAGATATAGCCTCAAATGGAGAGGAAGCCATCTCTAAATATAAAGAAAATCAAAGTAAATATGAACTAATTTTGATGGATCTTCAGATGCCAGTGATGGGTGGAATAGAAGCTACACAAATTATAAGAAGTTTTTCTAAAGATATTCCAATTATTGCACTTACAGCGAATGCTATGAAAGAGGATATAGAAAAAACACAATCAGTTGGTATGAATGAACACTTAAATAAACCTATAGATGTTATAGTTTTATATGAAACACTACTTAAATATATATCTAAGAAAGTTAATAGTGAAGAGTTAATAATGAATAGTGAAGAGATAAATATACCAAACTTTTTAAGTATAGATAAAGAGAGAGGATTATCCCTTTTGGCACAAAATAAAAAACTTTACTTAAAAATTCTAGGAGATTTTTATACTAACTATAAAGATTTAAACCTTGAAACTTTAGATGATGAAGAGTTTAAAAGAACAATACATACAATAAAAGGTTTATCTGCAAATATAGGTGCTATATCATTGAACAATATTGCTTGTAGCTTAGAGGCACAATATAGCAAAGAGCTTATGCTAAAGTTTAATATAGAATTAAAAATAGTTCTTGATGAGCTAGAAGATAAGCTATTGGTTTTAAATCAATCTTCAGATACTTCTAAAAAGAGAATAGATGATAATATAAAAAATGAACTATTGAATAAACTAAAACAATTTGCTTCAAAAAGAGACTCAAAAGGGTGTAATAAGATAATAGACAATTTGAATAACTATGAGTTAGACAATAAAGATAAAGAGCAACTATATAAACTAAAAGAGTTGATTAAAAACAGAAAATATAAAAATATAGTAGAGATGATATAAATGGAAAATAAAACAATACTGATAGTAGATGATACGATTACAAACCTTGATATTTTAGTTGAACTTTTAGATGTCTATAATACAATGGATGTAACAAATGGAGATGATGCCTTAGATATTTTGGAAGAGGAAAAAATTGATCTTATTTTGCTAGATATTATGATGCCTGATATGGATGGATTTGAAGTGTGTAGAAGAGTTAAATCAAACCCATTAACAAAAGATATACCGATAATATTTAGTACATCTAAAACAGATGAAACAAGTATTGAAAAAGCTTATGACTTAGGGGGGATAGATTATGTAACTAAACCTTTTAAACCAAAGGAGTTACTTGCAAGAGTTAAGACTCAACTAAAAATGCAGGAACTTCAAGATGAGTTAAGAGTTTTAGCATCTACAGACCATATGACAAAGCTATATAACCGTAGATACTTTACGAAGATATCAGAGCATACTCTTGATTTAGCAAAAAGAGATAAAAATTATGTTTCAGTTATTATTTTAGATATAGATAAGTTTAAAAATATAAATGACACTTATGGGCATCAAATTGGTGATGAAGTAATTATAGAATTAGCTAATAAGCTAAGAGAATTTCAAAGAAAAAGTGATATAGTTTGTAGATATGGGGGGGAAGAGTTTGTAATACTTCTCCCTAACACATCAATAGATGGAGCATTTAAAGTAGCCCAAAAGATTAGAAAAGATATAGAATTATTATCCATAAAAGTAGATAATAACAAAGATTTAAATTTCACTATAAGTTTAGGGGTATCGCAAGTTTCATTTGATGATGAGATAAATATTGAAGCATCATTAAAAAGAGCGGATACTGCACTTTATAAAGCAAAAGATAGTGGAAGAAATATGGTTTGTATTGAAAGGTTAATATGATAAAAAAAATTTTAATTCTTATTATTTCACTTAACACTTTTTTAACAGCAAACCAAATAACAAAATCTGATAAAATATCTCTACAGCTTCAATGGAAACATCAGTTTGAGTTTGCTGGTTTTTACATGGCAAAAGAGAAAGGTTTTTATAAAGGTGTAGGTCTTGATGTAGATATAAAAGAGTTTACTTTTGATACAGATATAGTTCGTGATGTACAAATAGGCAAATCAACTTATGCAACAAATTATCCCAGTGTAGTTTTAGACAAATCAAATGGTGCAGATATAGTAATATTAAGTGCAATTTTGCAACTATCTCCACATGTATTGATTAGTTTAAAATCATCTGGTATCAAATCTATTAAGGATTTTAAAGATAAAAAAATCATGATAGGTAATAATGCTGTTAAAACGGCATCATTTAGGTCTATGCTTAAATCTAATAATTTATCTTTAGATGATATGGTACAACTAAAAAATAGATTTAATATCAATGACTTAATAAATGGAGTAACAGATATTACAACTGCATTTAGATCAAATGAATTATACTACTTAGATAAGCAAGGTCTTGAATATAATATATGGGATCCAAAGGATTATGAGTTTGATTTTTATGATGTTATTTTGTTTACATCTCAAAGTGAATTAGATAATAATCCACAAAGAGTTAAAAACTTTAATGAGGCAACACTAAGAGGATGGAGATATGCTTTTGAAAATATTGAAGAAACAGTAAATTTAATACTAAAAAAATACAACACTCAAAATAGAACAAAAGAGGCTTTAATATATGAAGCTAAAGCATTAAAAAAACTAGCTTATTTTAATGTAGATACTATAGGAACTATAAAAAAAGAAAATATTAGAAGAATATATGATATGTACAATGTTATGGGACTAACAAAAGAGAAAATTGATTTTGATAGTTTTATATATAAAAATAAAGATAAAGCAAAAGATTTAACTAAAAAAGAGAAATTTTATCTAAAAAATAAAGAACAGATCACTATGTGTATAGATCCAGATTGGATGCCTTTTGAGATGTTTGATAGCAAAGGTTATCATATAGGGATGAGTAGAGATTATTTTGACATCTTTAGGAAAAAGCTAGATGCACCAATCAATGTAATCAATACAAAAAGTTGGGCTCAAACTTTAGAGTTTGCTAAACAAAGAAAATGCGATATTATATCAATGGTTATGGAAACACCAAATAGAAAACAATATATGAACTTCACATCACCATATTTAAGTGTACCTGTTGTTTTAGTAACTACACATCAAGTATCATTTGTTGATGATATCAAATCAATAAAAAATAAAAGAATAGGTATGGTAGAAGGTTATGCTTTAGCTGAAGTATTTAAAGAAAAATATACAAATATAGATATAGTTGATGTAAAAAATATAAAAGATGGACTTGAAAAAGTTGAAAGTGGTGAATTGTATGGATTTATAGGTAGTGTATCTAGTATAGGATATATGTTTCAAACAAATAATTTTGCTAACTTAAAAATATCAGGTAAGTTTGATGAGAGATGGGAACTAGGTGTTGCAGTTAGAAATGATGATTTGGTATTATTAAGTATATTGAATAAACTTGTAAATAGTATCACAGATGATCAAAAACAAAATATCTTAAATAAATATATAGCTATAAAATATGAAAAAGGTATAGACTATACCTTACTTTGGCAAACATCTATTGGTTTTATAGTAGCATTGCTTATTTTAATATTCTTTTTATTTAAACAAAGACGACTACGAAAGGAGATTCAAAATTTTAACAAAAATCTTGAATTGAAAGTAAAAGAAGAGGTTGAAAAAAATAGAAATAAAGATAAAATACTTTTTCAACAATCAAAACTAGCAAGTATGGGTGAGATGATAGGAAATATTGCACATCAATGGAGACAGCCACTAAATAGAATCAACCTAAGTTTAGAGGTTATTGATGTTAT
>JAYEMI010000034.1:0-12665 GCA_034718015.1 Campylobacterota bacterium
TAACTCTTGCGATGGTGGATATATATACTCCTCTAAACTTATATTTAATCCAATTGTATTTGAGATTCTTTTTTTATGATAATCTAAATTAAATATTTCAAAATCATCACATTTTATTGTCTCAAAAAAAACCTCTTCATTTTTATCTATCATGGAATATACACCTTATCTATCATCTCATTGTATTCATCTTTGGGATCACTATCATAAGTTATCCCACCGCCACTTTTATAAACTAATTTATTATTTTTTAGTTTCTCAATATATCTAATCATCACTGCACTATCTAAGCTTACTCCATCAAATACTCCAAATATTCCAGTAAAATATCCTCTATCGTATTGCTCTATTTTTTCTATAATCTCTATAGTTTTCTTTTTTGGAGCACCTGTTATACTACCTGCTGGTAAAATAGTAGTTATGATATCACCTATTTCATCTTGCCAATTATTATTGAGTTGACCAGATATTTTGGAGCTTACTTGAAGTAGTTCCTTTTGCCCTGCTTTTATTTTCTCACAGTATCTAAATTTTTCCACTTTGACTTTTTTTGAGACTATGGATAGATCATTTCTTAGTAGGTCTACTACCATTATGTGTTCTGCTAATTCTTTTTTATTTTCAAGTATTTTTACTTTTGCATTCTCTATGTTAGCATCGATTGTACCTTTCATAGGATATGTGTATATTGTATTGTTTTTTATTTCACAAAATCTCTCAGGTGAGAAGCAAATAAATTTATCTTTGTAGTATAGTTTAAATTTTGCATTTGCAATATCGTATATTTTATTCAGTTGTAACTGTGTATTAATTTGTGTTTGCGTAGTAAGATTTAATAAGTAGGTGTTTCCAGCTTTTATCTCATCTTGTATTAAGTCAAATTTTATTTTATATTCTTTAAAGTTTATTTGGTTTTTTTCTATTTTTGTTTTGTGGTTTATAAATGTTTTATTTTGGTTAATTGAATACTTTATATCTGAGGGTAAATCTTTTAGTAATATGACTTCATAATTATTTAGTTTATAATCAATAATAAATAAAAATGGCTCACGAGCAGAGCCATACGAATTTAGTTGTTCTTTTAGATTCAAATTATTTAAAATAAAATATTTACTGGTTAAGTATTAATTTTTTTAGACAAGCCATTCTTATTGCTACACCGTTTCTTACTTGCTCTAATACTTTTGATCTTGGATCATCTAATAAGTCATCACTTATATCTATATTTCTATTTACTGGTCCTGGATGTAAAACTAAGATATCTCTTTTGCCTAACATATCTTTTGTTATACAATATTTTTTGCTATATTTTTTCTTATTTTTTTCTAACTCTTTTTTTGTAAGGTTACTATCGTGTCTTTCATGCTGAACTCTAAGACTCATAATGATATCAAGTTTATCGATAACTTTTTTAATCTTTTTTACCCTTTTATGTTCAGATGTAACTGTGAATTCTTTTGGAGCTACAAGAGTTAGATTTAGTTCAAATCTTGGTAATAATTCTAAATTTGATGATGCAACTCTTGAGTTTATAATATCTCCTACAATAGCTATATTTTTCCCTTTAATATCTCGGTTGAAGTGTTGTGATATTGTAAATAGATCTAATAGTGCTTGAGTTGGATGTGCATTTTTCCCATCACCTGCATTTAAAATAGGACAGTTTACATAATTAACCAAACTTTGAGGTAATCCACAATCACTATGTCTAATAATTATTGCATCTGGTTTCATTGCATTTAAATTTGCAACTGTATCCTCAACTGTTTCACCTTTTTTTGTAGAGCTTGTTTGAACTTCTAGATTCACTACATCAGCACCTAATCTTTTCGCTGCAATCTCAAAACTACTTCTTGTTCTTGTTGAGTTTTCAAAAAATAGTGTAACTATAAGTTTTCCACTTAAAAGATTATTTGATTGAAGATCTAAAAATAATCTTGCATCTTCAAAAAGTTTTTCTATTTCACTATTTGTAAAATCAGAAGTTGTAATAAGGTGTTTCATATGTAGAGATCCTTGCATAGTAAATTTATGAAATTATACCATATTTTTTATTTTACTAATCCATTCGTTTAAAGTTTTTTCATAACCTATATCTTTACTTTCATAAAAGTTTAAATTTTTCTCTAAATATTGTTGATCAACATATCCACCATAATCATGTGGATATTTATAACCTATATGACTATCTTGAAGATGTTTGGGAATACTTAATTGTTGATTTGAATTAATATACTTAAGTGTATTATTTATTGCATTATAACTACTGTTTGATTTAGGGCATGAAGCTAAATATATAACGCATTGGCTTAAAATAATTTTTGACTCAGGATAACCAATTTTACTTGTTGATATCATTGTAGATGTTGCAAGATTTAAAGCATTTGGGTTTGCATTTCCTATATCTTCACTTGCAAAAATCACTAATCTTCTTGTTATATATTCAACACTCTCTGCTCCATCAATCAATCGCCCAAGATAATACAGTGCGGCATCGATATCACTGCCTCTTAAAGACTTAATCAAAGCACTAGTAATATCATAGTGACTTTGGGAAGAGCTAACACCATCAGAGATACTATTTGGGCGTAGCTCTTTAAGAAGTTCTAAATCTATCTTTGTATTTACTTTACTTGAGTATTCTAACAGGTTCAATAATGCTCTTCCATCTCCACCACTACTAACTATTAGATAATCTTTTGCTTCTTCTGATATTTTTATATCAAGAAAGTTTATTGCTTTATTAGTTAATATCTCTAGCTCTTTATAGTTTAAGACTTTAAACTCATATATAAAGCTTCTAGAACGAATCCCATTTGTTAAACTAAAATAAGGATTTTCTGTACTAGCACCTATTATTATAGCATCATAATTTTCCATAATAGGGAGCAACACCTCTTGTTGTGTTTTGGTTAATCTATGAACTTCATCTATAAATATAAGAGGTTTTAAAAGTCCATCTTGATATCTTTTGAAAATAGTTCTAAGTTCATCTATTTTTAAACTTGTTGCATTCATATTATAAAAGTCATACCCACTACTTTTGGCAATAATTTTAGATAATGTTGTTTTACCAGTTCCTGGTTTGCCATAAAAAAACATATGAGGAATATCTTTTGAAGTTATTAGTTTGTATAGTGCTTTATTTTTTGAGATAATATGAGATTGACCTATAAACTCTTCAAGAGTTTTAGGTCTAAGTAGATTTGCAAGATTATCGTTAGTAGTCATCTGCATCAAAATAATCATCATCGTATTCATCTTGATTATTTTGTTTTCTTTGTAGTTTTGTTTGCTCTTTCATAAAATATCTTAAGTTTTCATATTCATCTCTTTCAAGAAACCTTACTTTTCCAGATGGTAGGTTGTTAAGGTTAATACCGCCAAAACTTACTCTTTTAAGGTCAACTACTTTTGCATTATAGTGAGCAAAAAATCTTCTAAGTTCTCTATTTTTACCTTCACTAATAGCAACTTTTAGTTTTGAAAAGTTTTGAGTGTTTGTTTGAACTTGATAACCTAAAAATGGAGCAAACTCCATATCTATTGTTTTTGTATTTTCCCAAGCTCCAGCAGTAGCATCATCTAGTGTTACTCCATGATTCATACCATTTATCATAGCTTGTGTTACTGGACCTTGAATCTTTATTTTGTAAACTCTTTCTAGGCTTGAAGTCATAAGTGCTGTTGCAATTTTCGGATCATCAGTTAATAATAACATACCTTCACTAGCATAATCAAGTCTACCTACAGGTATAAAGTGACTATATTTCTTACCAATAGTATCATATATAAGTTTACGACCTTGTGGGTCATTTTTTGATACTATTTCACCTTTTAGTTTATTATAAACTATTACAGTTGATGGTCTACTATAATCAACTTTTACAGTTCGTCCATTTACTTTTACTATGGTTTTATGACCAACTTTAGTAGCTAAATCACCTATTACTTTTCCATCTATTGAAACTTTTCCAGTTTTTATAAGCTCATCTGCTTCCCGTCTACTAAATCTACTATTGTGTGAAATAAACTTATTTAGTCTTATTTTATTCTCTTCGGATTGTTTTTCTCTTGACATATCTATCCTTTATTTGTCGGATTTATTATTGGTAACTCTATAGTTACTTTTGCACCTAAGGTTTCTTCATTTTCATGTATTATAGTGCTATTTGATACATCAATTAACCCTCTCATATCTACTGTTATAAATTTATGCGTATTGTATAGACCTAAGCCTTTTCCTCTACTCATATGGCTTGTTGTGAAGTAAGGTTCGTATATTTTGTCTATAATATCTTCGGAAATACCACCAGCACTATCTTCTATTTCAATGATAATATCATATTTCTTCTTTATTGTTTTTATTGTTACATATTTATTTGTTATATTTGTTTGTTTTTGGAATTGCTCATTAGAGTTATTTAATATTGAAATTATTGCTTTTTCCATATTAGCTCTAGCACCAAATAGTTGAACATCATCATCTAATGATAGTTCTAGTTTAAAATCAAATTTATGTTTATGTATTAAATATTTTATAAGTGTATTAAGCTTAAAGTTTGTTTTTTCAAGTTGTGCATCATCAATCATATCTCTAAAACTATCTAGTGTTTTTGATAGAAATTGTGCCTGTTGATCTATAACACTCATGGAATCTATTAAAGCTTCATCATCAAGTATATCAAGTTCATGTTGAGTAATTATTCCACTTGATGCTAAAGATATGGCATTTAGTGGTTGTCTCCAGTGATGTGCTATATTACTTATCATTTCACCTAGTGCTTCAAGTTTAGATTGTCTAGCTAATTTTTTTTCTTGTTCTTTTTGTATAGATATATCTTTAACCATACCCATAAAACAATCTTCACCTTTGTATATGATATCTGTTAGTGACAATAATCCAATAAAAGTATTACCTTTCATTGTTTTAAAACTCATCTCCAAGTTTTCTACTTTGCCATCTTCTTTTATACTTGATATAATTTTATCTCTTTGTTTATTATCTGTATAAAACTCTGATACTTGCATACCAATAAGATTTTCTAGTGTTGTCTCATATTGATTTTGTGCATATGGATTTGCGTATAATATTTCTCTTGTTTTTTTGGATGTGATAAGTATAGGAAACAAGATTTTAGAGATTATGCTGAGAGCTTCCTCTTTTTCTGTATAATTCTCTTTTAAATTTTCTCCCATTTAGAATCCTTTATTTTATTCCAGCTTCTACAAGCTTGTGAATATGTAGTACACCCTCTAATTTATCATTTTCATCAACTACTAGAAGTAGTTGGATTTTATAATCTTCTACTATTTTTAGTGCATCACTTGCTAACAAATTTTTATTTTTTATTTTTTTTGGATTTAATGTTGCTATATCCTCTGCTTTGCATTGCATTGAAAAATTATTACTCATCATAGCTCTTCTTAAATCACCATCACTTAAAAGACCAATAACCTTACCATTTTCTACTATAATTGCATTTCCCAGTCTACCTTCACTCATCACAACGATTGCATCTTTAAGTTGTGTTCCACATGGAACTATAGGTAAATTATCTTTTTGTAATAGATCATCAACTTTTATGAATAGTTTTTTCCCCAAACTTCCACCTGGATGAAATGATGCAAAATCCTCTTTTTCAAATCTATTATGTTTCATTAAACAAACAGCTAATGCATCACCTAAAGCCATTGTTAATGTAGTTGAAGAGGTTGGTGCAATATTTAGAGGACAAGCTTCTTTAGTGATACTAATATTTAAAAAAATATCACTATATGATCCTAAAGTAGAATTCATATCTCTTGCCATAGCTATTAGTGGTATATCAAATCTTTTTAAATGTGGTAATAATGTTTTTAATTCTTCACTCTCTCCACTATAGCTAATAGCTAGTACTATATCTCCAGGGCTTATCATACCTAGATCACCATGCATTGCTTCAGTTGGGTGTAAAAAAAATGAACTTGTACCAGTACTTGCAAATGTTGCTGCAAGTTTTCCACCTACAAGCCCTGATTTACCTACACCTGTTATTATTAATTTACCTTTAGATTCAGATATAAGATGAACAGCTTTTTCTATCTCACTAGATATATTTGATGCAGCTATCTCTAGCTCTTTTGCTTCAATTAATAATACCTCTTTTGCTATATTTATAAAGTCCATTTTAATCCTTTACTTCAGTTATCAATCGTTCTATATAAAACAATTGATATAAATATTTATTATTGTACAAAAATTGTTGGTACAATCATTGGGTATTTTCTGTATTTTCTTACACAGTGTTTTCTTACTACTTTTCTTAAATCATCTTCAACTGCTCTAGTATTTTGTAGTATACCTGGCTTAATATGATCTAAAAAGTGATTTAAAATATCTTCAATCTCTTTAGTGAACATTTTTTCAGCTTTTGCATCAACCATACCAAATGAGCTTACTCTAGCAGTACCAACCACTTTTCTTTCATCTTCTGAAATTTGTGCTACAATCATAATAACACCTTCATTAGCCATAGTTTGTCTATCTATTACGACATCATCACCAATTTTTCTATTTCTTTGGTTGTCTATATATGTTTTACCTGTTTTAACTGTTTTTACTTTTTTAAGATACTTTGGTGCAATCTCTATTTGCTCACCATCACTTAAAATATGTGTATTTCTCTCTAAAACTCCACACTCAACTCCAGTTTGTATATGTCTAACAACATGGTTATATTCACCATGTATTGGAATGAAAAACTTTGGTTTACATAATCTAAGCATAAGTTTTTGCTCCTCTTGAGCAGCATGTCCTGATACATGAATATCTGTATAGTTTTGATATGCTACTGAAGCTCCAGCTTTCATAATTTGATTTATGATCTCTGATACACTACCTTCATTACCTGGAATAGCTTTAGCTGATAATACTATTTGATCCTCAGGTTTTATTTTAATATGTCTATGCTCATGAATTGACATTCTAAACAGTGCTGACATCGGTTCACCTTGTGAACCTGTAGTTACAATTAATACCTCTTTATCTAAGTATTTATTTACTTCATGTGCATCGATAAATTTATCTTTTGGAAATTTTAGATAACCTAAGCTCATAGCAATCTCAAGATTTTTCTCCATACTTCTACCAATTACACAAATTTTTCTATTGTGATCTAGACCACATTGAATAGCTTGTGCTACTCTGTGCAAATTTGACGAGAATGTAGACATAATTATTCTACCTTTTGCTTTTGAAAAAATCTTTTCAAAAGTAGGTCCAACCGCTTTTTCTGTTTTTATAAATCCTGCTGCATGAGAATTTGTACTATCACTTAAAAGTGCTAATACACCTTTTTCACCATAATGTGCTAATCTATGTAGATCTGCAGGATAACCATCAACTGGAGTATGGTCTATCTTAAAATCTCCTGTATGTATTATCGTACCAGCTTCAGTTGTAATTGCAAGTGATGAGCTATCTATAATAGAGTGAGTCATATGCATCCACTCTACATCAAATTCACCAATTCTTATTGTTTTTCTTTTTTGAACTGCTCTAAAATAACTTCTATGATGTTTCATTTTATGTTCATCAAACTTTGAACCAATTGATTCTAAAGGAAGTGGTGTACCATAAATTGGAACTTGTAGTTCTTTAAATATGTAAGGCATAGCACCAATATGATCTTCGTGCGAGTGCGTAATAACTATTGCAGTGATCTTACCTCTTATTTGTCTAATATATGTGAAATCAGGTATCAATATATCAACACCATGCATAGAATCATCTGGGAAACTCATCCCTACATCAACAATGATAGCACTATTCTCAGTTTCAACTACCATCATATTTCCACCGATTTCACCTAAACCACCCAATGGAGTAATTTTTATACTTGCCTCTGTTTTTAGATTTAGTTTATTATGTGGATTTAATCTATCTTTTTGAATTTTTTCATTTATTTCAAAAGCTTTTTTAAGATCATTAGTCCAACCATTTCCAGATACTGGTGGCTTTCTTTTAGCAGGTACAGTTTTACCTTTTTGTGGTGCTATATTAGTATTCTTATTTGTATTATTTTCTGTATTACTATTTGTATTAATTTGTGTAGAATTATTTACATTTTCAGTAGTACTAGTCTGTTTTATCTCTTCCATTATTTGTTACCTTTGTATAAATATGGCTGTACAAAGATGCATCAACTTCATGAGGTCGTATATTATTTTTAATGCCAAGTTCTTCAAATATCTTTAATAATAAATCTTTATTATAGTTTGATGATAAATTTTTTATCAATACTTTTCTAGGTTGCACAAAGCAAGTTTTTAAAAACTTTTTAAATCCCACATCAAGAGATTTATCCATATCTTTTTTGATATAGATCACTGCTGAATCCACTTTTGGTGGAGGATTAAAGCTTTGTGGTGGAACTACAACTAAAGTAGTCCTTTCTATAGAAAGTAACTGTGAAATAACACCAAGTGAAGAGTATTCTTTATCTCCACAAGATGCTGTAAATTTATCAGCAACCTCTTTTTGTATCATAACGATGATATTCTCACAATTCTCATCTTCGAAACAATTTAATATAATATTTGTCGCTATATAATAAGGTAGATTTGCTATTAAATCATATCTACTTTTATAAAGCGATGAACCATCTGTCCATCTCTCTAATACATCCCCTAGGATAATATCTAGTTTTTTGGATTCAAGTTCATTTTTAAACTCGGTATGTAATATAGAGTATAAATCTCTATCCACCTCATAGGCTGTTACATCTTTACACTTGACAAGTTTTTTTGTCAAATCACCTAAGCCAGGCCCAATCTCCACAATATGATTATTGTTATGGGGCATCGATTCGATGATTTTAAATAGTACTGATTCGTCTTTTAGAAAATTTTGTCCAAATTTCTTTTTTGCTTTTATTTGTTTCATATTAGTATTTGAAGTCTATCTGATTTTAACTTAGAATCAGGTAACATTCAAAAAAGATTTTGAGGGTAGAAGTTTGAGTTATTTCGCAAAAAGAATTATTCCATGTTTAGATGTAGATAATGGTAGGGTAGTAAAAGGTGTAAACTTTGTAGGTTTAAGAGATGCAGGTAATCCTGTAGAGGTTGCAAAACGGTACAATATTGAGGGTGCAGATGAGATCACTTTTTTAGATATTGGTGCAAGTCATGAGGGTAGAGATACAATAGTAGATGTTGTAAAAAAAGTAGCTCAAGAGGTTTTTATACCACTTACTGTTGGTGGTGGTATCAGAAAACTTGATGATATTTATAATTTATTAAATGTTGGATGTGATAAAGTAAGTATCAATTCTAGTGCAGTTACAAATCCAGACTTTATCAATGAAGCATCAAAAAGATTTGGTAGACAATGTATTGTTGTAGCTATTGATGTTAAGCGTGTACCTGATGGTAGTTATCATGTTTTTGTAAAGGGTGGACGTGAAGATACAGGACTTGATGCTCTAGTATGGGCAAAGGAAGTATATGATAGAGGAGCAGGAGAAATTCTACTTACATCAATGGATGCAGATGGAACTAAAGCTGGATTTGAAACAAATATTACAGGTCAAATTAGTAAGCTAGTTGATATTCCAGTTATTGCTTCTGGAGGAGCTGGATCAATGGAACATATAAAAGATGCATTTTTATGTGGTGCTGAAGCTGCACTTGCTGCATCAATTTTTCACTTTAAAGAGATTGATATTATGGATTTAAAAAGATATTTAGCTTCAAATAATATACCAGTGAGATTATAATATGGAGAGTAGATTTGATCTTTTAGCAAAAGAGTGGGATAGCAAACCACAAAGAGTTGAGTCAGCAATGAAGTTTGTTGATTATGTAAAACAGAATACTAAAACTAATTTAGATGATTTTAAAGTTTTAGATTATGGTTGCGGAAGTGGTCTTGTATCTTTTGGTTTTGCTGATGATGTAAAATATATAGATGGATTTGACTATTCAAAAGTGATGATATGTAGATATAATGAAAAGTCAAAAGAGTTAAACTATACTAATGTAAAAGGTGTAATTCATAATATTAATGAAGAAGATATCTCTTCAAGTGGGTATAATTTAGTAGTTACAAATATGACAATGCATCATATTAAAGATATTAATAGATTTGTTCAAGTATTAAAAAACTCTTTAGATAAAGATGGATATCTTTATATTGCAGATTTAGTTACAGAAGATGGAACATTTCATTCTATGGGCAATGATGATGTTGAACATTTAGGATTTGATAAAGAGTTTTTATTAAATGTATTTAAAGAGAATGATTTTGTTGATATTAAATATGGTATTATTCAAACTATTTATAAAGAGAATAAAAGCTATCGAATATTTTCTATCTCAGGTAAAAGAATATGATAGTATCTGCTGGAAATAGTGAAACATTTTCTTTTGCAACACCAATTGGTGTTGGTTTAATAGACAGTGCGATAAATTTAACTAGAATATGTTTATTTAACAAGCCTGATTATATTATATTTATAGGATCTGCTGGAAGTTATGGAAAGCATAGTATTCTTGATATTATAGAGAGCTCTACTGCTTCAAACATAGAGCTTAGTTTTTTATCAAATGATTCTTATACACCAATTGATAATGTTTTGAAATCTGAAAATACCAAATTTAGAAATGACACTATTGTTAATTCATCTAATTATATCTCTATAAATGATAATTTAGCAAAAGAGTTAATTAATTATGGAATTGGTATTGAGAATATGGAGTTCTTTTCTGTAGTTAAAGTTGCTAAAGAGTTTGACATCGATGTAAAGGGAATTTTCATTATTACTAACTATACAAATAATGATGCTCATAATGATTTTTTATCAAATCATAGTGTTGCTATGGATAAGCTAGTTAGTCATTTAGAAGAGAAAAAAATAATTGTTCCACATGGAACTAAAGATAAATAAAGAGGAGTATATCTTTATGGATACTATATATGATTTTAAATTAGATACACTACAGAAGACTATAAAACCAGCTTTTAGAGCAAAACAAATATATAATTGGCTTTATAAAAAATATGTAACAACATATGAAGATATGAAGAATATTCCTAAAGATTTAAAAGAGAAATTAAAATTAGAATATCCAATTGAGATAGCTAAAATATCTAGAGTAGAGGAAAGTAGTGATGGAACTAAAAAATATCTTTTTGAATTCCAAGATGGACATACAGCAGAAGCTGTACTTTTACTTATGAAAGATAAACAAAAAGATGATAATGGAAAAATAGTAAAAAGTGAGAAATATACTTTTTGTATTTCTAGTCAAGTTGGTTGTAAGGTTGGTTGTAGTTTTTGTTTAACTGCTAAAGGTGGATTTGTTAGAGATTTAACTGCAGGTGAAATTGTAGCGCAAGTAGTGTATCTTAAAAAATTAAATAACATTGATGAAAACAAATCAGTAAATATTGTATATATGGGTATGGGGGAGCCTTTAGATAATTTTGACAATCTAATAGACGCTATAAAGATTATTTCTAATGAGGAGGGTCTAAGTATTGCTACAAGACGGCAAACAATTTCTACAAGTGGTATAAGTTCTAAAATAGATAAACTTTCTTCTCTTGATCTTGGTGTTCAATTGGCTATCTCTTTACATGCAGTAGATGATGATTTACGAAGTGAGTTGATTCCAATGAATAAAGCTTATAATATAAAGTCAATAATTGATGCTGTAAAAAAATATCCAGTTGATGTTAGAAAAAAAATTATGTTTGAATATTTAGTCATTAAAGATAAAAATGATGATATAAAGTCTGCAGATAAACTAATAAAACTTTTAAATGGTATTGATGCAAAAGTAAACTTAATTTATTTTAATCCATTTGAAGGTACACCATATTTAAGACCATCAAAAACAAGTGTTGATAGATTTAATAAATACTTAAATCAAAAAGGTTTAACAAGTACAGTTAGAGAATCAAAAGGTATTGATATAAGTGCAGCTTGTGGACAATTAAAAGAAAAGGATACAAATGGGAACGATTGATATTATAATGGTAGTTTTTTTAGGATTAGTTTTAGTTGGTGGAATGGCTGGATTTTTTGTTTATAATATGAAAGATGAGAACTAATAAAAAAGAGATAATTACCTTAATTATCTCTTTTTCTTATGTAAACTATTTATTTACAAAGTCTTATTTTATCGTCTCTAGCAAGAAGGTTTTGATTTAATGTTCATATTTTTGTATGAAATATAGATTGTAATAATATTTCCAATAAAATAATCTTAGTAGATATTTTATCTTGCTCTTTTTATCTTTTATCTTTTAAGTTGTATTAGAGTTGTAAGTATTTGATCCGAAGTTGATATAGACTTCGAGTTTGCTTCAAATGCTCTTTGGAACACCATAAGATTTACCAAAGATTCACTTAAATCTGCTGTTGAAAGTTCTAAAGTCTTCGATGATACTGATGCTGTTTTGTCATTGTTCTCATTATATATTGGATTTCCTGAGTCATTTGTTTTAGACATCATATTATTTCCATCAGATTTTAATCCACCTTCGTTGTTAAACATCGCAATAGAAACTTGTCCAACTGCAAAAGAAGCACCATCTTGTTTCATAGTGATAAGTCCTGTAGAATCTACATCAAACTCACCAAAGGCACTATCAGAGATACCTAAGTTATCAAGTC
>JAYEMI010000035.1:0-36343 GCA_034718015.1 Campylobacterota bacterium
AAAACTAAATACTATAGTTGAAATTATAGTTTTAAAAATGAAATTAAATAATCATATTCAACTAGATAGTAAAATCTTTTCATTATTAGTTGAAACGGAAGAAAAGAATGAAAAATAGCGGTATATTTCAGATAAGTTAAAAGTTAAACTGGATATAAATTATAAATTGAATTATAGGATAAACAATATGACAGTTGCATTTATGTGTCCATCTGACTTTGATAACTACGATATGGTGGAAAAAGAATTAAATAAAATTAAAAATATAACCAAGTTAACATGTGCTACAACTAATACATATGAACTTTTAAAACAATATAGTGATAAATATAAAATAGAATTGTATAAAGAGGAAAGAGGTAAAAAAATATTTAATTTACGATTATCAATACAATGTGCCGATAAGGTTTTAATATTTAAAAAAAGTATCTTAGATCCTGATAAATACTCACGAACGCAAAAAGCTATAGGTTTTGCTAAAGACTTGAAAAAAGATACAATTTTAATAACATATGATTAGAGAAAACAATGGCATATAAGCACGACTACGATAAAGCACTAACAAGATTAAGAGTAATACTTCAAAGACTAAATGATGGAGAATCTCTTGGAGTAAAGGAACTTGCAGAAGAATTTAATGTATCAACAAGAACAATACAGCGAGATTTTAATGAAAAGCTTGTAAGTTCCTATCCCATATATCAAGAAAATAAAAAATGGAAGATGCAAGATGGTTTTAAAATTGAGAAGATAAGAGATATTGAAGATCAAATAGTATTAGATATTATAGAAAAAATTACTGATGGCATAGGTGGTCAATTTGCCAGCCGTGCTAATAGGTTACTTTCAAAAATTAAAAATGAAGATTTTAATCCAATATATGCAAAATTGAACATAGAAGATGTAAGTGATCAAATATCTGATATAAATCTTATTGAGATAGCTATAAAAGAGAAAAAAGAGATAAAATGTAACTATAAAGTTCAATATAAAGATACATATACAACTACGTTACAACCTTTAAAAATAGTAAATTATGAAGGTTTTTGGTATCTTATAGCTTTAAATAATGATGAGATAAAAAAATACTATTTAAAAGAAGTATCAAATATTAAAATAACAGATACTAGTTTTGAAGTAGATGCTAAAATAGATGTTCTTCTACAGAACTCAATTAATATTTGGTTTAACCAATACAATGAACCTTTTGAAGTTAAACTATATGCTAATAAGTGGGCATCAAAATATTTTAAGAGAAGACCTCTACCTACACAAAGTATAGAATCATTAAATGAAGATGGCAGTATGGAGTTCGTTGTAAAAATTACCCATGAGATGGAGATATTATCCATCTTAAAATATTGGATTCCTCATCTGCATGTTGTAGACCCTAAATGGATAAAAGATATTTTACTTGATGATTTAAATGAATATATGAAAATATCAAATGATATGTAATTGAAAAAACAAAGATTTAAAGGATTTGACAGTTCTATGTGTGTCTATGACCCTATTATATGATCTATCAGATTTATTATATTAGTATGGATTTTATCTGTAATAGTTATTGTATCATCAAAGTTAATATTATGGGAGATTCTTATAAGTGCAGATTGTTTGTGTTTAAAGACTTGGATTGAGGTGATTCGTTTATGTATAAAATTTTCATACAAGACATTTTAATATTTCTCCTCTTAAACGACAGAATGCTTTATTGGTAATAAGTATGATAAAAAAGATTGTTTTTTTGAAAGAGTATTATTAATAGATAACTATTTATTAAAGGAGAGGAAATAAACCCCTTAATAAAGGGGTTTATAGAGTATTGGGTTGTTACATCCCCATACCAGGCATTCCGCCCATACCACCCATATCTGGCATAGCAGGTGCAGGTGTTGGGTTTTCTTTTATATCTGAAACTGTTGCTTCAGTTGTAAGAAGAAGTGATGCAACAGAAACTGCATTTTGCATAGCTACTCTTTCAACTTTTGCAGGATCAACGATTCCAGCTTTGAACATATCTACATAGTTTCCAGTTGCAGCATCAAAACCGATGTTTTCATTTGTTACTTTTGCGATTTCATTAACAACAACACCTGCATCAAAACCTGCATTTGAAGCTATCTGTTTCATTGGTGCTGTAACAGCTCTTATTATTATATCTGCACCAATTTGCTCATCACCATCAAGGTTATGAGATACTTTTGTTGCAGCTTTAATAAGTGCAGCTCCACCACCAATTACAATACCCTCTTCAACAGCAGCTCTTGTTGCACTTAGTGCATCATCAACTCTATCTTTTTTCTCTTTCATCTCTGTTTCAGTAGCAGCTCCAACTTTAATAACAGCAACACCACCAGAAAGTTTTGCAAGTCTCTCAGCAGCTTTCTCTTTATCGTAATCACTTGTAGTATTTTCGATCTCACTTCTGATTTGTCCAACTCTAGCTTCAACTGCAGCTTTATCTCCAGCACCATTAACAATAGTAGAGTTGTCTTTATCAATAAGAACTTTACCAGCTGTTCCAAGTACTTCCATACCAGCGCCTTCAAGTGTCATACCCATCTCTTCAGATACAACTGTTGCACCTGTTAAAATAGCAATATCTTGAAGCATAGCTTTTCTTCTATCACCAAAACCTGGAGCTTTAACTGCTGCTATATTTAGGTTTCCTCTGATTCTATTTACAACTAAAGTTGAAAGAGCTTCTCCATCTAAATCTTCAGCAATTATTAAAAGTGGTCTACCTGTTTGATTTACAGCTTCTAGAATTGGTAACATATCTTTTAAAGATGATATTTTTTTATCACTTAATAGTATAAATGGAGACTCTAATTCTGCTGTCATCTTTTCTACGTTTGTTACAAAGTATGGAGATAAGTATCCTCTATCAAATTGCATACCCTCAACTACATCAAGCTCATCATTGATACCTTTTGCTTCTTCAACAGTGATAACACCATCTTTACCAACTTTGTCCATAGCTTCAGCAATCATATCACCAATAGCAATATCAGAGTTCGCAGAGATAGTAGCAACTTGTGCAATTTGCTCTTTTGTATCAACTATTTTAGACATAGCTTTAATCTCAGCTAAGATTGAATCACAAGCCTTATCCATACCTCTTTTGATCTGAACAGGATTAGCACCAGCTGTTACATTTCTTAAACCTTCTCTAAATATAGACTCAGCTAAAACTGTAGCAGTTGTAGTACCATCTCCAGCTTCATCATTAGTTTTACTAGCAACTTCTTTAACTAGTTGAGCTCCCATATTTTCTAATGTATCAGATAATTCAATCTCTCTAGCAACTGAAACACCATCTTTTGTAATAACAGGAGAACCAAATGATTTTTGTAAAAGTACATTTCTTCCTCTTGGTCCCATTGTAACTTTAACTGCATCTGCTAATTGTTTTACACCGCTATATAGTTTATTTCTTGCATCATCACTAAAATGTATCTCTTTTGCCATTATTTCATCACTCCTAAAATTTCACTTGTTTCCATTACTAAATAATCAACTGCATCTAATGTTACTGTTGCACTTCTTGCGTATTGTGAAAATACAACTTTATTTCCAACTTCTACATGTTTTACCTCACTACCTATTGCCATAACTTCTGCTTGTGTTGGTTTCTCTTTTGAAGCATTATCAGGAATGATAATACCACTTGCTGTTTTTGTTTCTGGTTCTTGTACTTTTATAAGTACTCTATCACCTATTGGTTGAAAATTCATTTATATTCCTTTAAATTTTTATAATGAGTATTTAACACTCAAGTTTAATTTTTTATTTAGCACTCACTAATTTTGAGTGCTAGAATTGTATAAGATTTTTTTGTTTTTGTCAAGTATTATTTTATTTGTGTCGGTATAAATATTTTAAAAGTAACTCTTTTAGGTTTTGTGATAATATGTTATCTAAGGAGGCTAATCTTTCTTCACACTTTGATGCTAGATTATTTGCACTATTTATTGCACCTTCAAGTCCTAGTAAATTAACAAAAGAATTTTTTACACTATCATTTGATGTTGTTTTTCCAGCTTGCTCTTCTGTATGTGTTTCATCAATAATATCATCTTGAATTTGAAATAATAATCCTATATCAATACCAAAATCATATAACTCATTTTGTTTTTCTAATGGCAAATTTACAATAATAGCACCCATTTTTAAACTAGCAGCAATAAGTTTAGCTGTTTTATGAATATGTAAAAATTCTAATTGCGATAATTTTAATGTTTGATTCTCAAAATAACAATCAATAGCCTGTCCTATAATCATACCATCAATTCCGCCATCACTACTTAAAACTTTAATAAGTTCAATTTTAACATCATTACTTAAAGAGGAATTTGCAATTAAATTAAAACTATGGGTATTTAAAGCATCCCCTACAAGTATAGCAGTAACTTCGTCAAATGATTTGTGTAAAGTTGGATGACCGCGTCTTAGATCAGCATTATCCATACTTGGTAAATCATCATGTATTAAAGAGTATGTGTGAAGTAATTCCATGGCAAGGGATATAGGTAGACTGTTTTTTAACAATAGTGGCTCAATAGCATCTACTATTGTTAACATAAGCATTGGTCTAAATCTTTTACCACCTGCTTTTAACATATCCTGTAGTGCATCTTGAAATATCGGATGAAAACTATTTGAAGATGGAAGATTATTATTTAAATAATCTTCAAAAGTATCTAATAACTTTTTATTTTGCAAAAGGGTTCATCCCACCCATCATATTCATTGCCATAGCTTTTTTAGCTTCATCACTTTGCTTAATAACATCATTCATAGCACTAATTAGTAGTATTTGCAAAGAGTCTTTATCTTCTAAAAGAGAATCATCAATTTGAAGATCTGTAACTTCTGAATTACCATTAATTGTTAGTTCAACCATACCTCCACCTACTTTTGATGAAAATGATTTATTGGCACCATCCTCTTTTGCTTTGGCAGCCATCTCTTGAACTTGCCCCATCATCTCATTTAGGTTTACTTTGCTTAAATCTATACCATCAAACATTATTTGTCACTTCCTATAAGTTCATTTGTTATCTCTGTAATATCATTATTGTCATCAACATGTACTACAATTGGTTTATAATCATCGAGCTCATCACTATGGTATGAACCATAAGCAATAACTATAATTTTATCACCAATTTCTACTTTTCTAGCTGCTGCACCATTTAGACACATATCTTTAGATCCAGACTCACCTTTTATTACATAAGTTGAAAATCTTTCTCCGTTATTAACATTTACGATCTCTACTTTTTGCCCAACTCTTAAAGCTGAAGCTTTTAGAAGATCTTCATCAATTGTAATAGAGCCAACATAGTTTAGATTTGCATCTGTTACTGTTGCTCTATGAATTTTACTGTATAACATATCAAATGTCATCTATATTCCTAATCTTAGTTTTAGCTTAAAGCTTGAGCTTCTCCCCAGAATTGCTCTGGGATTATATACTCTTCTACTGGTTTCCCACCAATCATATGCTCATCAATAATTCTATCTATTTTCTCTTTTGTAAGTTGTACATACATATGATGACCTGGTTCCATTAACATAACAGGACCCATTTGACATCTTCCTAAACAACTTGTTCTAATAGGCTGTACAGGACCCATCATCCCTTTTTCCATAAGTTTTTGTGCCATATGATTAAAAAGATCTCTTGTTTGTTCACTTACACATGATGGTTTTGGCATCCCCGGAGGTGAGCTTTGTTCACATTTAAATATATAAAATGTTGGTTGTGGTATTGTTGGCATTTCCATTTTTAATTCCTTATTTTTTATTATTTTCGCATTTTATCTAAGATAAGTTAAATTTATCTAAAACATACAGTTTAATATTCTTCACCATCTTTGTGCATTGTCTCATCAAATTCGATGGTTTTATTTCTACCTGTATTTTTTGCTACATACAATGCTTCATCAGCAAACTTAATAGTTTTCCATAGAGTATCTGCATTTGTTGGGTAAGAGGCTATCCCTACACTTAATGTTTTTGAGAACATTTCGGAATTTCCACTAAATGTAACGGCTGAAAATTCATTTCTTATGGTTTCAGCTATCTCAAAAGCTTTCTCTTTATTCGTATTTGTTAAAAGAATTAAAAATTCCTCTCCCCCATACCTAACAGGCATATCAGAGTTTCTAATAGACTCTTTCATAATAAGTGCTAGTTTTTTAATCACAACATCACCAACATCATGACCATATGTATCATTAACTTTTTTGAAAAAGTCAACATCAATCATCAGTACAGTATGTATACAATCTGTTTTTACTCTAGAAGCTACATTTGAATCTAATAATTCATTAAGAAATCTTCTATTATATAGAGTTGTCATTGGGTCTCTTAAAGTAGTCTCTTTTAAAATACCCATTAGTATTTTGCTCTCAATTACTGGTTTTGCCATCTCAAAGTAGTTGCTGATTACTGGTGTATACTCTTTTATCATATTTATCTCATCAGATGATGATGATTGAATATGTAATACTAAACTATAGTGGTCATCAATGTTGAAATTTAAACAGATATATTGGCTACATGCTTGTTTGCAGTTTAAACAAATATCATCAAAATCACTAGAGAAAACATCTGATGATGTTCTAAATGATCTACATATATTTGCATTATAATCTAGCTCTTGACCTTTTAAATCAATTGAATTAAAAACAATATCTCTTGTTTTCTCTTTTGAGTCAATCTCGTGTAGCATAAATTGAGTTATTTTAAATTTTGTTTGCAATATATGTATTATTCTATTATATATTACATCTTTATTTTCATCAAGTTCTATAGTTTTTTTAAACTTATAGATCTCTGATAGTTCATTTAACCTATCAGCTACTTTTCCTGCTTCATTTTTTAAAGTTGTATCAACTTTATATGAAAAGTCACCTCTATATGCTTGAGAGATACCATTTTCTAAGTCATCAAATAGTTTTACGTAAGGTCTTATATAATGATTTGCAATCCAAATAGATATAGCTAATACTATTAGAACAATTAGAAATATTTTAGAGGCTATTAAAACACCCTCCATTCTAGTAGAACTAACCTCTAAATCCATACTAATAGCTCCAAGAATCTCACCCTCTTTTGCATCATGACACTTCATACAGTTTGGACTTGAATCTGATGTTGCAATATAAGGGATACTTACTTTTAATACAACCTTGTCTATTGATTCAATTAATTCTGTTTGAAGTATTCCAGTTTCTAAAACCTTTGTTTCAATATTATTAGCTCTATTTTCACCATATAAACCATCACCATATTGTTTTACTACAGATGATGCTCTTAGTAGATGAAAGTTATCAACATTTTGATTATCTGCTATATTATTTAAAAACATAGCTCTATTTTGCATAGTACCATTTACCATATGGGCTGTTAGACCATCTCTTACATTTTGAGCTATACTTATTGCTTTACCTGTAGTTACTTTTATACTAAATGCTTTAAAGTTGTATATAAAAATTGATATACTAAATATTGATACTGCTAAAAGCATTGAGATTACAATGCTTATTACTTTATTGTTTGTACTCATTCAACACCTCTTTTATAACCTCTTTATCATTAAAAGGTAGTTTTTGGTCATATATGATTTGAGAAGTCTCATCTCCTTTTCCTAAGACTAAAACTACACTATTGTTAGTAGCTTTAGAGATAGCTAACTTAATAGCTTCTTTTCTATTTATCTCTAAAGTTACATTTGATTTATCTGTGATCCCTTTTAGTATATCTTCACATATTAGATCAGGATCTTCAAATCTTGGGTTATCACTAGTTATTATAATCTCTTTACAAAAATCGCTTGCAATTTTGCCCATAATGGCTCTTTTTGATATATCTCTATCTCCACCAGCTCCAAATACACAAATTATATCAGAAGATGCAAAGCTATTAAATACCTCTTTCATACCATCAAATGTGTGTGCAAAATCAACTATAACTAATGGGTTTGTTGAAACAACTTCCATTCTACCAGATACTCCACCAAAATATTCAACCATATTACATATCTCTTGAAGCGGTTTTTGTGTTAGAAGATTTACTGCACCAACAGCTGCTGTTAAATTGTAAACATTAAAAAGTCCCATCATAGAAGAACTAAAGTTTACTACATTGGAAAAATGCTGTATTGCCACATGGATACCATTTTTCAAACTATATGCAGTAACTTTATATGTAGAAGGGTTTTCAAGTCCATATGCATATGCATTTTTCATCTTAAATTTTATTTTATCATCATCTTTATTGATAAGTTTCATAGCATCATCTTGAAAAAAGCTATTTTTTACTTTTACATATTCTTCTAAATTGTTATGATAGTCTAAATGGTCTGAAGTTATATTTGTATGAATTTTTAGGGTAAAATTCAAGCCTTCAATTCGATTTTGTTCAATGGCATGACTGCTTACTTCCATAATAAAGAATTGACAATTGTTATTTATTGCTTTTTGTATATGACTAAAATTTGTTAATTGTACAGGAGTTGTAAGTGAATACTCTTCACTTTTTTCATCATTTATAAAAAAACCTCTTGTACCTTGAAGTGCTACTTTGTATCCTAAGTCTAAAAGGATTGAATATATAGCTGCAGCAGTTGTTGTTTTACCATTAGTTCCTGTAATACCAACAATTTTAATAGTTGAAAAATCAAAATAATTTTTCAACTCACTGCTATTTATTATATTTCTACAACCATTTAATTTAGCATCATTCTCAAAATCTTTATTGTTAGAAGATTTAACAAAAACTATTTCGTTATTTGCATCTTTTGAATTATCTGTAAAGCTTGTATTATTTTGCGTTATTTTCAATCTCTGATGCTCCAAGTTTTTCATATAGCTTTCCAAAATCTTGATCAAAAGAGAAAAACTCATTAAATCCATCTAGGTAATTGTAAGCAGTAGAGTTGAAATTGTTATCAATTAATTTATTTATAAAATCAATTAAATCAGTTTTTGAAGTGATGGCAACTTTTGTACTAAACATGATATCTTGATAAGCTTCTTTAAAAGAACCTCTTGATTCAACTAACTTCATAAAGTCATTATATTCTATTGCATTTAAAGATTCAACATTTGATAATGATATATCTTTTAAAAGTGTCATCATTTTTTCATTATCACCATCATGTGCATTTATAATCTCTTCAATATATTTAACTGCTTCATCAAAATTTGCATCTTTTGCAACAGTAAAATAATCGAACATACTTTGAGCTTTCTCTTCATTTTCACTTGCTATATCACACATCATACAATAAAGCTTGAATTCAATATTTGTTGGATTTAAAGATAAAACTTGAGAGTATAAAAAAAGTGCTTTATCATATTCTTTAGCTGTAAATAATGATGCTGCTTGTTTTAGTATCTCTTCTTTTTGCAATTTATCCATTTAAAATCTCTTTTTCCATACCCACAGGTACATTTACTATCTCTAAATCAGGATGAATTGCAGATTTCAACTCTTTTTCAACTATGAATTTTAATGTACTTCCACTAGCTGCACATCCAATACAAGCCCCTTGTAGTTGAACATATACTTTTGCATTTTTTATTTGTAACAATACTATAGCCCCACCATCTTTTGCTAACATAGGTGCAATTTTTGTTGTTATTATATTTGATACAGGTTGTTGTAAATCTTCATCTGTAAATGGCATACTCATTATAATTATCCTTTTGTATATCAATTAACGGTATTATATTGAAATAGTGCTTACATATAATAAAAACAGGAATATATTTTTGTGAATAAAATCTAATATTAAAAAATGTATATATTTAGTTATCTCTAGAGTTTTTTTCCTCTATACCACTTAGTCCAAATCTTCTTGAAATCTCTTGTTTTATTCTATCAGGAGATATATCTTTACTTGCCATTGCAACTAAGCAATGATAAAGTAAATCAGCACCCTCATAAATAATCTCCTCTGTATCATTGTCTTTTACTGCAAATGCAAATTCACCAGCCTCTTCAACTATTTTTTTAAGCATCGAATTCTCTTTTCCATTTAAAAGTTTTGCTGTGTATGATTTTGAGGGATCATCATTTTTTCTTTTTTGGATTGTATGGTAAAGTGTATCAATAACACCATAAGCTTTAGTTGTATCTACTTCCACTTCGCTTGTAATATCACCTGTTTTAACATCTGTAAAAAAACAACTTTTTCTACCAGTATGACATGCTACACCATTTTGTTTTACTTTTAATAGTAAAGTGTCATTATCACAATCAAGTTTTATATTAATTATCTCTTGTGTATGGTTTGAACTTTCCCCTTTTTTCCAAAGTCTTTGTTTACTTCTACTAAAGTAGTGGGCATAGTTTGTTTGAAGTGTTAGCTCTAGAGCTTCTTTATTCATGTAAGCTAACATTAGTACTTCATTTGTTTCATTATCTTGAGTGATAACTGGTATCATACCATCTTGTTTTTTGAAATCTATTTGTTCTAATATATCCATATTATTTTCCTCTGTTTTAAAATTTTTGTTTTAATTCTATATGAAATCCATCTACTCTTTTCTCTTCATCAAAAAATATTGTAGGACTTATATCTGTATCATTTTCTTCTACTTTAGTTGCATTATTTTCAAATTCTGGTATAAGATTATATTGCGTATCTATTTTTGGTATTTTGAAGTTAATATCTTCTATTTTTATTATTTGGTTTGTTAAGTTCTCTTCAAGTGTTATAATTTTTTGTTTTAAGTTTTTTATCTCTTTAGTTAAGTCTATTATTGTTTTATTTGATATATTTAATTCTTTATTTTTATTATCTAAATTAATTTGAATATCTGAATTTATAGTTATAAGTTGATTAGTGATTTTTTTATAATCTAGTATTTGCATATAAAGCAAACTTAGAGCTAAAAGTAGAGTAAATATTATTAAGTATTTTATCTTTTGCATAAATTAATACACTAAATAAAAGGGGTTAAATCCTTTTATTTATGTATAGCCGTATCTCTTGACTTATCTTTTGTATCTACCCATATATTTGGTGTAGAGCCTCCAGGTGTTAAGAATATCTTAGCATCTCTATTTTCTCTTAGTGCATCATTAAATTTACCTTGAATTTGTATTTGTTGCATTTGAAGTAGTTTTGGTGTTAAAGACTCAGCAACTAACTTATTTGCTTTTGCCTGTGCATCTGCTTCAATAGTAACAGCATCAGCTCTACCTTGTGCTTCAATTCTATTTTTGTCAGCCTCACCTTGAGCTAGTGCAGCTTTTTTCTGAGCTTCTTGTTTTGCTCTTAAAACTTCGTATTTTACTCTTTCTGATTCTTGGTTAGCAACTTGTACTTTTTCAATTTGCTCTTTAATTTTAGCAGGAAGTACGATCTCTCTTAATTGAACTGATTCAATAGAAACTGGTTTACCTTCAAGTGCTTCAATCTCTTTTCTAATTCCATTTTCAATTTGTGTTGCTATTGCATTTCTTTGCATAGGTAAAGTTTCTGCATTGTATCCACCAACTACATTTCTTACAATGTTTCTTACCACTGGATTTACGATTTTATCTTCCCAAGAAAGTCCCCATGTAGCTATAGTAGAAGGAGCACCAGATGGTAAAAGTTTGTACTGAACAGTTAATTCAATAGAAACAGGTAATCCTCTAGCATCAAGGATATTAATAGCTGGATTGATTTTGATACCGCTACCCATTCCACTCATATCTTCCATACTTTTGTAGTTAATAAGTCGTACTTTTGTATCAACAGTTATAACTTTTTGAATTACTGGAATAAATAAGTGAAATCCAGGTTGTAATGGTTCTGTTTCATATTTACCAGTTGTTACTTTAATACCAACTTCACCAGAGTTTATAATTACATATGGTTTAGTCATAAATAAAGCAATTGCAATTAAAATAATAAGATATATTATTCCTGATTGTTTGTTGAAGTTTTTAAACATATCTGGTGCTTGAAATGGTGGTTCGTAACCACCGCCGTTACCGCCATTTCCTCCATTGTTGTTTCCACTGTTGTTTGAACTATTATTAGTTCCTTTGTTTTGCTGTTGTCTATTTTTAAAATAGTCATTGTCTATTGGCATTAGTTACTTTTCCTTTTGGTTTTTTATTGTGCAATGTTATTCAAATGCACTTTAATTTATCTTAAAGCTATTGCTTAGTTGATATATGTTAAATCTTTTATATATTTAGGATTTTTTCCTGCTACTACATCAAAGTATGCAGTTTGAATTTTTTCTGTAATTGGACCTCTACTTCCACATCCAATTATTCTAGCATCGACATCTTTTATTGGAGTTATCTCTGCTGCTGTTCCTGTTAAGAAACACTCACTACAGATGTATACCTCTTCTCTAGTAATTTTTCGTCTTTCAACTTCAATACCCATATCAGTGGCTAATTCGATCACAGTAGCTTGAGTGATTGATTTTAGTGAATTGTCATTTGGTGGAGTGATAAGTTTTCCATCTTCTACCATAAAAAAACATGCACCACTAGCTTCAGCGATATAACCTTGATCATCTCTCATTAGTGCCTCATCATAGCCAGCTTCAACAGCTTCATATTTTGCCATTTGTGAATTTAGATAGTTTGCTACTGCTTTTGCTTTTCCCATACCTGAAGTGTTTCCACCTCTAGTCATTGAAGATATTTTAAGTCTAATACCATTTTTAAGCCCATCTTCACCTAAATACGCTCCCCATTTCCAAGCTGAAATTGAAACATTTACAGGACAATCTTTATGATAAAGTCCCATTACTCCATAACCTAAGTAAACTAATGGTCTTATGTATGCACCATCAAAAAGTTCATTTTCTTGCAAAAGTTTTACTTGTGCATCATTTAGTTCTTCTAGAGTATATGGAACATTCATTAAAGTCATTTTTGATGAGTCTAATAGTCTTTGTGTGTGCTCTTTTAGTTTAAAAATAGCACATCTACCATCTTCTGTTTTATATGCTTTTGTACCCTCAATTGCACCATTTCCATAGTGTAAGGTATGAGTAAGAACATGAACAGTTGCTTCATCCCAATCCTTTAGTTCCCCATCCATCCATATATATTTTGCTTTATCCATTTATTATTCCTAAATTTTATATTTTAATTAAGTATTAATTTTATCCTAATGTAGTTTAAAAATTGTATAACTTAGTATTTTCATGCTTAAAAGTATACCACATTAAGTTCTTTAGTTTTAATTGATACCTCGTCAATAATACTATATTCAGTACCATCATAAACTTTTAGTTCAATTATGTATTCTCCATCTTTATCGGGCTGAAAAGTTGGATGAACTGAGGTATCATTAACTAATGTTACTACACTTTGATTTGGTTTACTTTTAATAGTCCACTTGTAACTTAAAGCGTCATTATCTATATCATTACTAGCACTTCCATCTAATGTTACAGTTGAATCTAGAATTATATCTATTTGATCAACTCCTGCATCTGCAATAGGTAGTTGGTTTGGTGGTTGCTGAGTTGTCACAGTTATTGTTACACTGTCTGTATTACTGTTTGCAGTTCCATCATTTACTATTAGATTGAATATATATGTACCAGCTACATCTGCATTGAAAGTTGGATTTACACTACTAGAGTTTGTAAGAGTTGTATTACTTCCTATTGGTTTAGAACTTACACTCCAAACATAAGATAAACTATCTCCATCACTATCACTACTATTTGAACCATCAAGTGTTACAATAGTAGATGTTTCTACACTTTGATCATCTCCTGCATTTGCTATAGGTGTACTGTTGCTTTGCTCTAAACTATCAACTGAGATAGCTTTTAAAAGCCAATTTGCACCATAGTTAGCACCCATATCATACCAACTATTTCCCCATAATAGATAGCTTTCCTCTGCACTAGCAGTTGCATTGCCTGTGGAACCAGCTTTTTTTACTTCTGAAGGTAATGTGTATTGCGTAGATGTATTTACTTTTTTGTAGTCTGCAATTATTGCAAATTTATCACCAACAGATATCTCAAAAGGTTCATCTATCTCTATAGTATGATATCCTGTTTCGTAGTGTCTATTTGGTTCTACTGTTTTACCTTGTCTTGTTGATTTATCACCCCATGTTGGAAGGGTGTTTCCATTTAGCTTGTGTACCTCAAGGGCGATTTTTCTACCACCTATCCATATACCCATATTTACAGCTTTTATATATCCATTTTGTGTTGCTGTAAATATATTCATAACATAGTTATGGGGTTCATTTATACTCCAGCTATTTCCTGTTAAACCATAGTCATCGTGTGAATATACTTTATCTACTTTAAAAAGATTATCATCTATATCATCAAATACAGCCACATAACCTTTCCCTATAGTTTTATCACTATATGGTATATAGTGGTATCCATTTTCACCTGTGTTTGTACCCCAGCTATTTTTTATGATAAATACACCTGTTTGACCTTGCACAACTTTATCATCATCATAACCTACTACAGTAACAGCATGGTTTACGGATGTACCACTACTTGAGTAAAAAGAGTGAGTTGCTTCATCATAGTGTGAATTTCCACTTTCACCTGCAGTCCCCCAGCCAACTAATACTGCTATGTAAACTGCTTTTTTTTCATTTACTAAAAGATCTTTTATAAGTTGAGTATCTACACCACTTGATGTTCTACCAGGGTAGATAAGAAGATTGTCTATATATCTATGTGATGTACAGTTTGTACAGTAGTTGGAGTTTGAACTTTGATTATAAGGATCCTCCTCTTCACTAATAGCTCCATCCAGTCTTGAATGGTAATTTGCAATCATCCATATATTTCCACCAGCACAAGCATCATTACTATGAGTAAATCCATGTCTATGTTTTAAATTATCTTCAGAAAAATCAAAAAATTCATCCGAGCCACTATTGTAGCTACCCTCAAGTGTGCCATATGCAGCAAAAGACCAACAAGATCCACAACTACCTTGGTTTTTCACAGGAGAGATCAAAGTATCATCTGTATCTCCATCACCATTTGGATCTCTTAAGTCAAATTTTCTAGGATATACTGCTCTTTTTATAGATCTTGTATAATCACTATCCTCTACAAGTTCATATTTGCTTGGGATGATAGCATATTTATTTACAGTGATATTGTACTCATTTGATATAAGTTTTATAGATAGATTACCATCTTTTTTATACTCTTCCTCCCATAGTTTATAGTCATCTGACACCTCTTGATTGTCTCTTTTATCAAGAACTTTTTCAAGATTCTCTACTGTGTATTCATCTTCAGATACAGATGTACCATCTCCACAACCGATCAGAACAAAACTAATAACTGCACTTAGAAAATAATATTTCATAATAACCTCCACATAATTAAATATTGTATCTTAAAGTAAATTTATCAAAAGTTAAAAAAGATATAATCTTTTCATGAATAAATTAACAATAGAAGATATAGAAACTATTTTATACAATAGAATAAAAGATGATAAGTACAAAACTTTAAAAAGTATACCAACTCCAGATAGTTTTAGGGATATAGAGAAAGCAACAAATAGAATAGCAGATGCAATCAAAAATGATGAAATTATAAATCTTGTAGGTGACTATGACGTTGATGGGATAGTATCCACAACAATTATGGTTGAGTTTTTCTCTAATATTGGAGTTGAAATTAATTATATCATTCCAAATAGGTTTGAACATGGCTATGGTTTGAGTCCTATAATACTAGAGCAAGTACAAGAGGGACTTGTTATAACTGTAGATAATGGAATAAGTGCAATACCTGCAGCAAATATATGTAAAAAAAGAGGGCTTGACCTTATAATAACTGATCATCACACTGTAGCAGAACAACTTCCAGAGGCTTATGCAATAGTAAATCCTAAACAAAGTGATTGTCAATTTCCATTTAAAGATATTTGTGGAGCACAAGTTGCTTGGTATCTGTGTGCTAGTATCAAAAAAGCTTTAGGTATAAATTATAATCTTATGGAGCTATTTGATATATTAGCTTTAGCAATAGTAGCAGATATAATGCCAATGGTAAGCTTAAATCAAACTATGGTAAAAGCAGGTATTAAAGCTTTGCAAAATACACAAAGAGCATCAATATTAGCTATAAAAGAGAGGTATGGACTTAAAACTATAACAGAGGAAGATATAGGATTTAAGATAGCTCCACTTATAAATTGTGCAGGAAGAATGGCTGACCCAATTATAGCTTTAGAGTTTCTTCTTAGTTTTGATTCCTTTGAAGCAAATAGCAAACTTGATTATCTTGTAGAGTTAAATGAACAAAGAAAACAAGAGCAACTAAATATGTTTAACGAAGCAAAAGAGCAAGTAAATTTAGATGATAAGGTGATAGTCGTAAAAAGCAGTAGTTGGAATGAAGGGATAATTGGTATTGTAGCCTCGAAGTTATGTGAAAAATACAAAAAACCAGCATTTGTTTTTTCAATAAACAAAGATATTTCAAAAGCTAGTAGTAGAAGTGATTCTAGTACACATCTTTACAATTTAATTGATAGTTGTAGTGAAGTACTAAGTGGTTTTGGAGGACATAAACAAGCAGCAGGTTTAAGTTGTGAAACAAAAAACATAGAGTTGTTTAAAGAGTTATTAAATACAAATATAGAAACATTAAAAAAAGAAAATTCAGAAGAAAAAAATGAAACAATGGGGATATTTTGCTTGGATAATGTAAATGAATTAGTTTATAACAAAATTGAATCATATAGACCATTTGGGCAAGAAAACCCATATCCTATATTTACGTTTAAAGATATGAAAGTCTTAAATATAACTAAGATGGGGAAGAACAAAGAGTTTACTAAATTAATAGTTACAAACTATAATACTAGTATAGAGGTTGTTATATTTGTTGATTTTGAAGATGTAGATATTGATGAAACTATAAACTTTACAGCAACAATATCTAAAAATGAATTTAGAGGTAATGTAAAGTTTAATCTTATGTTTAAAGAGTTGCTGTAGTTTTACAGCACCATTGGTTGGTAGATGTGTGGTACAGCATTTTTTGTTGGCTTATCTTTGTTGTCTATGATGATACTATTTAACTCAACCATCTCCATTGAAGATCTTGTACTATAGCTAGATGATGCTAAAACATACCCATTTCTTATATCTATAAGTTTTAAAAATAGTAAAATTTGAGTTTTAGTAAATGTATAGGTACCTACAACTGCATATCTGGCATCTATTATTTCACTATTTATATTATCTATATCTCTAGTTAAAGCTTTAAATCCCTCTTTGCCGAATTTGAATTGTTTTGATAATTCAATCTCTCTTATTGTATAGCTATATTTTGAAACAATTTTATCTTTTAGCATATCAGATAATACAAAACTTAATTTTGTATTACTTTTCAATGTTGAAGATTCAGCAAAATTTGACACAAGTAAAACTTCATCTTTTTTAATATGTGGAAATATTTGATTTGAAGCTTTATCTAAAAGATCTTCTACTATTTCATCATAGTCTGTAGTTTGAAATTCAAATTGGTTTGAATATTGTGGAATACTACATGCTGTAAAAAAAACTAATATGATAGGTAAGATTAAATTATTTAATTTGTACATTTAAAATCCTCTATAAGTATATAGATGCTATAATAGCTTAAAATTTGTTAAAAATGTATTAAGGATTTTATTTGAAAAAGTTTATTCATATTTTATTATTGTTTATAATTATAGCACTAAGTGGATGCTCAAATGGAGGGGGAGTTGTTGGTGATTATTTAGATGATGATTCATCTTCTTCAAGTATACAGGTTGATACAAATAGCACAACCATAGACCAACTTGATACTATAAAACAACTTGAATTAATGAGTGAAGTTTATAGTACAGCATATTCAAAATCAAATTCACTAGATCTAAAAACAATAAAGAGAACTATATTAAGAGATACAGAATTAGAAAGTTATTTATTATCTAAGAAAGAGAATTATAGTGATTTAAAAAATAATATTTTAAAAGAATATAACTTAGAAACAAAATATGTAGATCATACATCTACATATTTAAGTGGTTTATATGATGGTATAAAATCTCAAATAAACGATAGTAGTACAGAAAATGAAATATTTGACCTTCTTGCAAAAGCAGAAGAATATAATATAGAAAATATAACAAAAAATGAATCTAGTTTAGGAACTATTTATGCTACTACTTCAGCAACAGTACAAGAAAACTTTGTTGATATAATAGATAAAATATATGAAAATGATGAAATTTATACACCTACAGTTTTAACTTATGATAAATATAGCGAAATAATTGACTTATCTAACAAACTAGGAGATAATACTTTAGATAATATAACTATAAGCTCTATATATGGAGATTTTAATACAACTAAAATACTTTTAACAAATAATAGTGATAAGCCATTATATATAAATGATAGTGTGTTACAAGATAGTTTATTTTATATTACCAAGCAAAAAGAGTTATCTCTTTTATTAATGAGTAGTTTTAAATCATTTCCAAGTGCTTCAAGTTACTCTACTTTGTTAAATTTAATATATGAGGCAGAAAATACACATTTAGTAGCATTGGAACAATTAATAGAAGAGTACGGTTTGTCTTTTCTTTATGACTCATATTCTAATGAAAGTTTAAATACAATTATAGATGGAATCAGTAGCTCAACACCTTATACTTCTGAATATACAGATGTTTTTAGTTCTCTAATTGATATAGAAAATAGATATATACAAGATTTAGAAAGCTATAAAACAAAAAACAGTGATATAGAGGATATAAATGAGCTATATGATGCTCTTATATTAGCATCACAAAGTCATAAAAATAGTTTAACAGATTATATTTATAGTACAGACTTAACGGACATAAAAGTCGATATATATTTAGATACTAACTCAAGTATTAGTAAAATAAATATCAGCAACAACAGTAATAAAATATTTGAAATACCAGAAAACGAAAAGCAGGATCTTTTTTATATGCTCTATTTTGAAACAAAAGCTCTTGAAACCTGTTATGATATTAATGCAACTTCAATATGTCAAGCAAAAGATACAACTCTTTCAAACTTAACTAGATTTCTTGATTATTTTAGTATAGAAGATGAATATTCTATTTATAAAAATGATGGTATTGATGGGTTTTTTAATATAGTAGATGAAAGTACATATGTAAATACAAGAGAGAGGCAAAAAGAATTATTATTTATAGAAGAGCAAAGATATAGATATTTTTACCAAATTCTAAATAATAATAGTGAATATTTAAATAGCACTTATTTAGCTATGTTTGAAGATACAAAAAATAGTATTAAGCACCTTGCTGAGTCAATGTATGGAGCAGAAGATGATGAAGATGAAGATAGATTTTATTATTCTCCAGCTACAAATGATGATATATTCAGTAGTGATGTATATGATGAGATAGTAGGGGAACTTGGTGAATTAGAGATAAGTCCCCCTGTTGTTATAGATGATGGTATACCAAGTTATAAATACTATTCAACTAATGGAGTTTATGATACAACACAAATTACTATTGCTACATATGACATATCAAAAAAACCTTATTATACTGGTGAAACATACCAAACAACTAAATATAATCTTAGCCTTATATCACAACTCGTAAATATTACAAAAGATATATATGAGGATACAAAAAACATACTTGAAAACGACTCAGTGTATACTTCAAACAACACATATATAAAAAATCTTACTTCAGCATTGTTTGAAGCTAATACAAAACAAAATAATACTTATGATACAGTTTTAGATCTTTTAGATGCCACTAATTTAGATTTAAGTAATGCTAATGAGTTAAATGTAGAAATTCGTGAGAATATAAAACCAATCACATCAGAAATTGAATATATTTCACTTTTAAACTCTTTAGCAAAACTAGAAGAGCGTAAACTTTGTGATTTAAATAACTTATATTCAGATAATATTCCAATAGTCAATGAACTCTTTGATAGAACTGAAAATGCTTCATTAAATCATTTATCAATGTTGATTAATAGTATAAATGATGCACAATCCTCAGGTTATAGTTTTCAAATTATAACAGATACTCAAAGTTGTGGTACAGGAATAGAAAGCAAACTGTCAAATATAGTAGAAGGTTCAAATGATGATGAGTTAGATATATATTTTTATGTAGAATCAAATGGTATTAGTAGAGTAAGTGTTGAGCAAAAACCATATGGAGGAGAGTTGAATTTACCAGATACTGGTGAGATGGAAAGTATTTACTATTTTGATGAATTATTTTCAAGAATTAATGAAGAATCCGATGATAATGGCTTTTATTTAACAGCTACTTATAAAACAATAACTGATATGTCTTTAATCCAAGGTATTAAAAATACTTTTGAGGTTAATAAAGAATCTATAGAAGATACTAAAGATATATATGGTTTGACTTTAGATATAAATGAAACAAACTCTTATGATACTAGTATTGAAAACTACATCGATATAGTCTTCAATCAAATGGATTCCAGTGATACTAATGACACTAAAAATGACAAAAATTATATAAATATTTTAAGCAATATACAAGAACGAATTATATATGATTTACAATACCACATAGATAATATAGTTAATAATAATAAAAATATAGTTAATATATATAAAGCTCTTCAAAAAGCTTCTATTAATCATCTTGTTATATTAAATAATATATATCTAGGAATAAATGGAGAAGATTATAAACTTCAATTAATAACTCAAGAGGATTGGGACACTTATATTACAGATGCACAGGATGATGGTTTTTTAAGGGGACCATAAAATAAATAAAAAAAGGAATAAAATGAAAAGTTTAATACTTAGTTTAGTTTTAATATTTAGTTTAATAGGGTGTAATTCATCCTCATCAAACTCAACAAGTGGAAACACTGATTCTTCTACAGATGAATCTACTACTGGTGGAGAATATACAGTAGTAGATCCATATATTAAAGATGCTACATTTTTTTGGGATAAAAATGATAATGGCACTTTAGATGATGGTGAACCTCTATCAACCACATCAGATGAAAATGGAAATTTTGGATTTGCCGCTGATGTGATTATACCAGAAGGTGAAAAACTTGTAATGTATGATAAAGGTGAACACAATGGTGTTTCATATACAGGGAAGTTAGAAGCTTATATAAGTGATTCAAAAGTTATTTCACCACTTACTACTTTAAAAGCAAAAAACAAAGATTCTATATCGAATATATTAACAACTAATAATATAGATATAGAAGTATCTTCTTTAGATGATGACCCTATGAAATCAGATGATCCTAAGCATATCACTGCATCAATTGCAGTTGATATGTATCTTAAGCTGAAAGATGTGAGAAATTTAGATAGAACTAATTTAACACTAGATAAAGCAAATCAACTTATTGAATTTTTAATTCAAAATGATATTGATATTTCAAATATTCAAGATACGGTATCTATTTCAGACTATATAGTTCAAAATGCAAATAAATATAAAAAACTTGATGAATTTAATAAGTTTTTTGATGATGAAAACTATAGAAATAATGCAAAAAATGAATTAAAAAATAGAGATGATAAAACAAAGCCAGGACAACTTGAGGAAGATGATGGAAAATTTAGATCAATAGAACCAAGAGTAACTACTGAGCTAACAACATCTTTTTCTAAATATCCACAACAAAATGAATCAACAGAGTTAACTATTTTAGATGATTTATCTACAGGTACAATAATAACATGGAGTATAAGCGAACAACCTCAAGGAAGTTCTCTATCTTTAAGTAAATCATATGATAATAAAAGCGTTACATTTACTCCTTCTATTTCAGGTGAATATATATTAGAAATAGAAACAACGATAAATGATGAAAAATCATTTCAAGAGGTTAAATTTACTGTAAAAGAAAACTACCCTATAGATGAAAGTAAAATAGAAGGTATTACTGAAAATACAAACCTTTCTACTTATGCTGGTGTAGTTTCAAATCAGTCTTGGATAGCATCTAATAGTTTAGATGAGCAAGGTATAAATGATATAATTAATCAAAAAAGTTCATTAACTTCAGTTAGTTATGATACAACAAAAGGTGTTTTGGTTCAATATGATGATACTTCAACTGGTGCATTAGAGCAACTAGAAGAGTTAAAATATGAACAAGGTATTGATAATGTTTTTAATCGTGTTTATATAGGTGAAGATGCAATTCAGTTTTTTAGAACACCAAATGATAATGGTAGTTTTACTGATGGTGGAAGTAACTGGCACCACGAAGTAATTGAGTCTACAAAGGCTTGGGATATAACAACAGGTAGTGATGATATTTTAATTGGAGTTTGTGATAGTGGGTATGATAATCTTCATGCAGATATGCAAGGAAGGTTTGCTACATTTTTATCTACAACAGCAAGTAGTCACGGTATGGGTGTAGCTGGAAGTATTGCTGCTAATACTGATAATGGAATTGGTATATCAGGTTTGAATTGGCAAAGTGATATAGTTGCTTGTGTGCCAAGATATATGAGTGATATTGAAACAACTGTTGATTATACAACAGGTGGTAAAGAGACAGTTCTTTTGACAAACTCTTGGGGTTTAGGATATCTACCTAATACTTTTGATCCAATAAATCCAGCTAATATGTTTGAGTATAAGCAAAGTATTTTTGCACCTTTAAGACAAATTGTACAAACAAGAACAGATAAACTTTTTTTATGGGCAGCAGGAAATGGTGTAGGAAACGGTCAATCTTTTAGTGGTTATTGGGGAGTGGATGCTAGATATGAAAATGGTGCTATGCAATATTCAAATAGCGTTTTAAATAAACTTGATAATCTTCTAATAGTAGCAGCAGTAATAGAGTATAATGGGGAAAATGTATTAAGACACTATAGTGATTATGGTAAATCAGTAGATTTAGCTGCACCTACAGAGTTTGATTCTTTAAATTTAAATAATCAACTTTATAGCTCATTTGGTGGAACATCTGCTGCAACTCCAGTAGCAGCAGGTGTTGCTTCACTTATTTATTCTATAAACCCTAACTTTACAGCCGCTCAAGTTAAAGATATTTTGATTCAAAGTGCTAATGGTAATTATATTACAAAAAGACAAAAGGTTACATCATCGTCAAATGGATTTCCAACTGCTTTTACTTTAGAAACTTTAGATGATCCAATACCATTTGTAAATGCATATGAAGCAGTAAGAATTGCAAATGAGATAGTTAACCCAGTGCAAGATCCAAAAGAAGAACCTGAAGAAGATAATGGAGTATCAATAGTTGATTTAGTTGTAGAGATTAGTGATCACTTTATTCCAAAAGCAACTATTAGATACTTCTCTTTAAATGATGATTATAAAGTAACAAACATAGTAAGTACTATAAAAAAATCATCAACCAATACTGATAATAGCTACACTAATTATACTTCAAAAAATTCATCTAGTGATAATATAGAGATCTCTTTAGATACATCTTATAGATATTATGAAGTGACATCTACATTAACTCTTACTAGTTTATTAAGTGGTGAAACAATAACAAAAGAGACAATAGATAAATTTAACTACAGTGACGTAACTCTAACAACAGTAAATTTTAAAACTGGTGCATTAGTAAAAAGTGCAGATGTGAATATTAAATATGACACTATCTATGAAAATATCGATTTTGATATAACAACAGATTCATTTACTGCAAAAAGTAAAATATATTTACCATTTGGTTATAACAAATTTGAAGGTTCTAAATCAGGATTTAAAAATGTTAAAAGAACTTTAGATACAAGAGAAGCTAGAAGTTATGAACTTGAGTTACCATTTGGAGAAGCTGGCGATAGTGAAGCTGGATCTGTAAGTGGTGTTGTACTTAATGAAAAAGGGGAACCTTTAGAGGGTGCAAAAGTAAATATATTAAATGGAAGTGATGAGATAGACTCAACTCTTACAAATGAAAATGGTGAATATACCATACCTTATGTAGAAAAAGTAGATTCTAATGGAAATAGTATTGGTAGTTTTCAAATGACTGCGTCATTAGTAAACCACAGTACAACAATGAAACAAAATATTTTAATATTAGATGCTATTGTTATAAATGAAAACTTTACACTTATAGAAAACTCAGAGAACTTAGCCCCTGTTGCAAATATAGAGTTAAAAGAGCTTAAAACTGGAACTATAACAAGTTCTAATATAACTATTAGTGAGGGTGATAGAGTTAAGTTTTCAGCAAAAGATTCTTATGATCCAGAAGGTTACGCTCTATCATACGCATGGCATGACAGTTTTACAGATTCTGAAATTAGTGATGAAGAGATAACTTACAATGGGGTTGAAGATGATTTTAACCTAGCTGCAGGAACTCATATCATAACATTAATAGTAAAAGATAATTTATTAAGTTCAGGAACTGCTACAATAACTATAACTGTTTCAGAGAGTGAATATTTTTGGGATAGCTCAAGTTGGACAGATTGTGAAGGTAGATGTGACTCAACAGGAACTCAAACAAGAGATGTAGTTTGTAAAAGTAATGAAACTGGGTTAGAAGTTGATGAAAGTTTATGTACAAGTACAAAGCCTGACACAGTACAATCATGTAGTATGCCACAGTGTACGTATGATACTATAGAATCAAATACTACAGGTAGAATTTGGTTAGATAAGAATTTAGGTGCTTCAAAAGTTTGTGATAAAAGTTTAGATGAATTTGAAACAGTTGATTTATATAACTTATCACAAGCTAATTGTTTTGGTGATTATTACCAATGGGGTAGAGATAAAGATGGTCATGAATATCTATTAAGTAGTGCTACAGATACAATATCAACTACAATTACACCGAATCACTCTAAACTAATATTAGGAGATTCAGATGATTGGAGTAGTGCTGATGTAGATGGTGAAGATAGAACTGAATTTTGGGAATTAGCTGACGGAAATGGAATTTGTCCATCAGGATTTAGAGTTCCAACTATTAGTGAGATTGAAGCAGAAAATATGACAGATATATCTGTTGGTTATGAAAAGTTAAGATTACCAGTTGCAGGATATAGAAGTACTACAACAGGTGGTACACAATCAAACAATGGTATTAGTGGAGTTTTATGGTCATCAACAGTATATTTAGTTAATGGAGAGTATGAATCATTTAAGTTTAATTATTACTCTTCTTATTCAAGTTATGGTGTTGGAAAAAGAGTTAATGCATTTCCTATTAGATGTATTAATGATAATACTCCAGACTGTGCAACTCCAATAAATGTAAATGCGGGACAAGATCAAACTATAACAATTGGTGAGACTATATATTTAAATGGTAGTGCAATAGATGAAAATGATTCCCCTTTAAGCTATTTATGGAAAGGTGGAGATGATATATTATTAACTACTCAAAATGGCTCTATTAACTCTTCTACTTTAGAGGTTGGAGTTCATACTTTAACTTTAACCGTAACAAATAATTGTGGAATGTCAGCTACAGATTCAGTAACTATAACAGTCGAAGATAGTTCAAATCCAATTTGGGTAGAAGGTGAATGGGGTCAATGTATTGCAAATATACCATTTGTAGATGAATCAAATAATGGTACTGAAGAAAGAACTGTTGTTTGTAAAGATGGAGATACTACAGTGTCTGATGATATGTGTACGGCTCAAAAGCCAGCTACAAAAAAAGCTTGTACAAAACCTAGTGGAAATATTTCACCCATAGCAAAAGCAGGGAGTGATTCAACTATAACATACTGTGAAAACCCTTTATCTGTAAATGGTTCTTCTAGTTCTGATAGTGATGGCGATATTTTAACATATCAATGGATGGAATATGGTGCAGTAATTTTAACAGGGATTTCTGGTGATTTACCAACACTATCAATTGGAACTCATACAATAACTTTAAGAGTTACGGACAATGAAGGTGCAATAGGAGAAGATAAGTTAATAGTGAGTGTTACTGCATGTGCTACACCTCCTGGTGGTGGTTCACCTTCTCCTATATGGAAAACTACATCATGGACTGATTGTATAGGTAATTATGGTAGCAATAATGGTAGTCAGACTAGAACTGTGACTTGTGTATCTTCAACTGGTGCAACATTAAATGATAGTTCATGTACAGGAACTAAACCAGATGAAGTACAGTCATGTACAGCAAGTGTTTGTCCCCCAGCTTGTGATGTAGATCCAACAGCAAATGCAGGTGAAGATAAAACTATAGAATATGGTAATCTTTTCTATTTTGATGGGGTGTTAAGTAGCGATGATGATTATATAGTTAACTATACATGGAAAGAAGGAGATACAGAACTTTCTAAAGAAAAAAGATTTTTATCTCCAACATTAGATATAGGAGTACATACTATTACGTTAACAGTTGAGGATAGTTGTGGTCTAGAAGATTCAGATACAGTTGATATTGCAGTTACAGAACGAACAGCAACCGAGCCTGATTATTGGGATATTGGTGCTTGGACTGAATGTAGTGGTGATTGTGGCTTAGATAACGGTACAAAAACAAGAACAATTGTTTGTAAGTCATCTTTAGATGATAGTGTCGTATCTGATAGCTTGTGCTCAAGCCTTGATCCAAAACCAAGTGTAAGTGAATCTTGTACTGTAGAATCAACTTATCCATGTACTGATACAATTGTATCACCAGTAACTGGTAGAGTATGGTTAAATAAAAACTTAGGTGCAGATGATATTTGTACATCATTTGATGATCAAAATTGTTTTGGAGATTATTACCAATGGGGTAGAGATACAGATGGGCATGAAAAAACAACAAGTAGTGTTGATTCATCAATATCAAACTTAATAGATGCCCCAACCTCTAGTTTTATAACATCAAGTTCTGCATACTATTATGATTGGACGAGTGAAGATAAAGGTGGTACTCAAAGATCATCTAATTGGTTTAAATCAGATGATACTGGAATATGTCCTGATGGATTTAGAGTGCCTACTATTGATGAAATAAATAATGAAGATATTCAAAGTTCTTATGATGCATATAGTAAGTTAAAGTTACCAGCTGCAGGTGAGAGAACCTATGAGGATGGTAGTATTGAAAATAAAACAATTTTAGGTGGTATATGGTCAACAGCATCAAATGGAGATTATTCAGGATATAGATTATTTAGTGTTGAAACTTCAACTTGGAGTTATCACTCAAGAGCGATGGGTAGGTCAGTTAGATGTATTAAAGGGGAATAGTTTTCTCTTTAATATTAACTATAAAAAAAGGGAGCAATCAATTTTATTATTGATTGCTCCCTTTTTTATTTACTAAGATTTATATTTTCCGAAAACCTTCCTTTGTACTTCATATAATATCTCTCTTTAATCGTTATTTTACATTTATTCTTTTCTTTTAGTTTTATTAGATAGTTAAATCTACTATCTATTTTATCTCTAGCTATGCTAGCATTAACTTGATTTATACCACCAAGAGGGGGCCATAATATCCAAGTAGCTATACTTTTATTTTCAAGTCCAGTATTTTTATTTATTTCACTATTTATATCCATAACATTTGCAATTTGTGTTGTTAGCTTTTTGCAGTTTAGAGTCTCATCATTGTTTTTTACTATTTCTACATTTTTATGAGTACAAGCAGTAAATAAACTTGCTATTGTAAAAGTAGTAATATAAGTACTTAATTTTTTCATGATTAATTGTCTTTTATAATATCAAGAGGTTTTGGTTTTTCAACAATCTCTTCTGTAACAATCTCTTTTGAACATATATTATAATACTTGCAATCTTTAGGCTTAAATATGACTCTAGCAGATGAGATAAGTTCTCCAGACAAAGAGTCAATTATTCTTCCATTTAACAATAAACTTTCATTTTCAAACTCTGTATATGTACCAACAAGAATATATTCAATAGCTTCAATACTATCTTTTAACTTTTCAACATCTCTTGTTATATGAAACTCTCCATCATCATTTACTGTAACAGCATCTTGACCTCTAAAGTCAGTAACTTTAAAATTTCTTACATGAAGTTCATTGAACATACTCTCACTAATTATTCTTCCAAATAATTTAGTTTTATCTAATGAATTTAAATCAACAAATGAAGTTAAAATAATTGATGTTTTTGAATCTATTAAAGTATTAGATAATAGTAATTGATCAGCAATTTTAATAATTACATCATTGAGATTATTGAAAGAATCACCACTTTGACTATCTTCTATAATATTCGTTTGCTCATTAGCTTGGTCATCTAAAAGAAAAGGCTCTTTTGTACTACATCCAACAAGTAGTAGTGAAGCTGCAATACAACTATATAAAAAATTAGATTTCATTGATATTTACCTTGAGTTATAATATAACTCTCATTATACAAAAGCTTATATAAATTCACAGTTAACTAAAATAATGATATAATTTATAAGATAAACTAGGGGGTTATATAATGTTGGATTTTATATTTTATTTTGTTGCAGGGTTAACAATTATTTTTGTTTTTAAAGAAAACTATCATCTGAAAAGTCATAATAAAAAAATTGAAAATGATATGGAATTATTAAAAAAAGAGAATGAAGAGCTATTAAAAGAACAATTAGTTTTAGATAAATCTAATTTAAAATTGAAACATGATTTAGAAGAGGTAAACAGATTAAAAAGTGAGATAGTGAAACTAAATGAAATTATTTCTAAAATAAGAGATTCATTTAGTAATAATTCGAATATAACGCATAATGAGATAGATAATCTTATTAAAGATGAATATAATTTATTAAAAGATGAAGAGGAAATTCTAAAAGAGGAAGAGGGACTTTTAGCTAAAGATAATCAGCTTTTAAAAGAAGCAAACAAACTTTTACTTAAAGAGAGAGTTAATAATCAAATGCAAATTGATGAGTTGAGAGAATCAACAAAACATATTCATAAGTATATAGAGACTATAAACCAATTAAATAAAAAAGTTGAAGAGTTAGTAGAAAAAGAGCTCCAACTTTCAAAAGAGCTAGAAGAGTATAAAAAAAGAGTTTAACAATTTAGATGCTATTTGATATAATTCAAAAAATAGTATTAAAACAAGGATAATATATAAAATGAAAAAAGTAGAATTACTATCTCCTGCTGGAAATTTAGAAAAATTAAAAATTGCATTTGCATATGGTGCAGATGCTGTTTATGGGGGAGTTAGTCACTTTTCGTTGCGTATAAGAAGTGGAAAAGAGTTCACTATGGAGACTTTTAAGGAGGGGATAGATTATGCTCACTCTATTGGAAAAAAAGTATATGTAACAATAAATGGATTCCCTTTTAACTCTCAAATAGAACTGTTAAAATCACATATAAAAAATATAGCAGCACTTAGCCCAGATGCTTTAATAGTTGCAACTCCAGGTGTTGTATCTCTTTGTAATGAGCTAGCACCTGGAATACCTATTCATCTATCAACTCAAGCAAATGTGATGAATTATCTTGATGCAAAAGTATATTACGATATGGGTGTTAGAAGAATTATTGCTGCACGTGAGATAAGTTTAAAAGATGTTGAAGAGATTAAAAAAGAGCTTCCAGATCTAGAGATTGAGATATTTGTACATGGCTCTATGTGTTTTGCTTATAGTGGAAGATGTCTTGTTAGTGCTGTTCAAATGGGTAGAGTACCAAACAGAGGAAGTTGTGCAAATGATTGTCGATTTGAGTATACATTATATGCAGGTAATGAGGAGCATGGCACACTTTTTAGACTTGAAGAGCAACCAGAGATTGGAACTTATATTTTTAATGCAAAGGATATGAATCTAGCATCACATGTAAAAGAGATAGTTGATAGTGGTTCTGTTGATTCTATAAAAATAGAGGGACGAACAAAGTCACCATATTATGCAGCTGTTACAGCATATTCATATCGTATGGCACTTGAAGATTGCTATAATGACAAGTTTGAAACAACTAAATATCAAAATGAACTTAATACCACAAAAAATCGTGGTTTTACGGATGCTTATTTAGTCCATAAACCATTTGAAAAAAATGATACACAAAATCATGACTATGCTATGAGCACAGGTGGATTTGAAGTGAGTGGTTTTATACTTGAAAATGAAGAGTACTTTATGTGTAAATATAAAACTTACCCAAGTGAGGAGATTGAGATATTCGCCCCTTTAAATAGTGATATAAAAGAGATAGAGAATGAAATAGGCTCTATTTATAAAAAAGATGATAATAAATATTATGTAAAATTTAAAAAGATAATTACACTTGATGAGAAAGAGTTAGAGTCAGTTCATAGTGGAAATACAAATCCAATAAAACTACCAGGTAAATTACCGTATATGACAATGCTAAGAGTTGATACAGCGAAATAGTAACCCACTATTTTGTATAAAATATAAATATTATTCAATATAAAGTTAAAAAAGTATACAATATTTTATATAAAAGGGAAAAATATGAATAAATTTATCACTTCATCAGAATCATCTAAAAAAATCTTAAATATTGCACAAATGTCTGCAAGTTTACCTGTAAATGTTTTAATTATTGGAGAAATCGGTGTAGGGAAAAAACTACTTGCAAAACAAATATTAGAAAACTGTCCAATATACGAAGCCAAAACCTTAGAAGAAGCAATAATAAATAGAACAGTAGATACAAATGAATATACAAATATTATTATTTTAAATTTAGATTTGGTTTTGAATAAAAAAGAATTTTTAGAAAACCTACAAGGTGTTAAGATAGTTGCTACTAGTAAATATCTGCCAAGTGATATAGAGATGGATTTTGCTATAAAGATTGATATTTTACCTTTAAAAGAGCGTCCAGAAGACCTAGAAGAGCTAATAAAGATTTATAAAAATGAAGCAAAAGATATATACAATAAAGATATAGATGATAAAAAAATAGAGATAGATTTGAGTGCAAATGGGATATCATTAAAAAAATCAATTTTTAGAAGTATTTTTCTAAACTCTTTAAGTGATGAAGATTTAATGAAAGGTTTAGAAAGCTTTATTTATAAAAAATTTGATACACAAAGTGATTATAAGGAGCTGATAAAATATTTTGAAGTTCCTTTGTTAAAAGCTGCAAAAACTAAATACAAATCACAATTACAAATGGCAAATCATCTAAACTTAAATAGAATTACACTAAGAAAAAAGTTAGACTTGTATATGGGAGAAGAGTAGATGAAAGATTTTTATGAAGAGTTATTAGAGCAAGATCTTAATCCATATTTATTATTTGATTCAAATGGAAAAATAAAGAGTTACAATAAAGAAGCAGAATTTTTAATGAATTTTGTTAGTGTAAAAGAGTTATTTGAGCTTGCGGTTTCAAATGCAAGTACTAACTTTGGATTTAATAAAAAATATATAGCTTTAAAATATAACAAACTTTATTTTTATGCCATACTAGTTGGTTATGTAAATGATGAAGAGATTGCATTAAGATTATATAAAGTAGTATCAAATCAGGAACACACAATAAACAATGACAAACTAAAAATAGTAAATATATTTAGTTTGATAGAGTTATCTAAAAACTCTACTCTTTTAAATTCACCAGTTGTTATTGATGAACTTTATGATATTTCAATACCAGAGATGAAAGTAAATATCAATGACTTTTTAATATGTCTTAATGAGTGCTTTATATTATTTCATAAAGATGATAAAATCACGTTACAAGTTCAAATAAAGATTGGTGAGTATGAGGTTATTAATCAAATAAAATACAAAATAATAGCAATTGAATTTATAACTGATAGAAAAATAGAATATAATAAAAGTATTGAACAAAAAGCAGAAAATGCAAATGCAAATATATTTTTTACACATAATCATTTAAGACTAGAATTACCAATGATAGAGTAATGTATATAAAATATACAACTAAGCTCTTGAATAAAATTTTAATATATGTACAATAGTATATTTTTTAATTCAAGGAGATGATAATGGATGGAAATATAGCTTATGTATTAGATACATTTTTTGCAATCTTTGCATTTGTATTGATAATATTTATGGTACCTGGTTTTGCTATGCTTGAAGCAGGGATAGTAAGAACAAAAAATGTAACATCAGTATTGATGATGAACACAATGATTTTTTCAATAGCCTCTATGGCTTTTTTATTAATTGGCTATTCAATTGCATTTGGAGATTTTGGTTCAGACACAATGAGTAAATGGGCTGTTTTTTTGTTTCAAATGGCATTTGTTGGTAAAGTTGTAAATATAATGAGTGGTGGTATAAGTGAAAGAGCAAAAATAATACCATTATCTATTTTTACAATAATAATGGCATCATTTATTTACCCTTTAGTTGTAAACTGGACTTGGGGAGCTGATATGCTTCAAGATTCAATGTTTGATTTAAATATGTATGATTTAGCAGGAAGTACAGTAATTCATTCAACTGGTGGTTGGGCATTGGTTGCTGCTATTATAATACTTGGAGCTAGAAAAGGTAGATATACCAAAACTGGCGCAGTAAGAGTAATACCAGCTTCAAATATACCGTTAGTTACATTAGGAGCATTTTTATTATGGATTGGTTGGTTTGGTTTTAATGGTGGTAGTGTTGGATCGATATCATCAAAAGAGAGTGCAGATGCAGTTGCTTTAACAATTTTAAATACCAATACTGCAGGATTAGCTGGAGCTATTGTATCGGTATGTTTTATGTACTTAAGGTATAAAAAACTAGATATCACTATGGCTTTAAATGGAGCATTAGGTGGTTTAGTGTCAATTACAGCAGGTCCAGACTTATATAATATTTATCAACCTATACTAATTGGTGGAATAGGTGGTGCTTTAGTTGTATTAGCTGTTCCATTATTTGATAAAATAAAAATGGATGATCCTGTTGGTGCATTATCTGTTCATCTTATAAATGGTATTTGGGGTACACTAGCTGTAGGTATTTTTGCTAGTGATCCAGCTAATGGTATCACTTTTATGAATCAACTAAAAGGTGTAGTTGTTATTGGTTTATTCGCTTTTGCCTCAAGTTTTATAGTGTTGTATATTATAAATAAAATAATACCAATAAGAATAGAATCAGATGAAGAGCTAGAAGGTCTTGATGTAAATGAGTGTGGAGTTGAAGCATATCCAGAATTTAAAAGGGCTTTTTAGCTATAATTTAACTAAATATTAGGAGTTATTATGAAAAGAATTGAAGCGGTTATAAAACCATTTAAACTAGAAGATGTAAAAGATGCTTTAACTGAAGCAGGTATAACAGGTATGACTGTATCAGATGTAAAAGGTTATGGTAGACAGCAAGGTCATAGCGAACTTTATAGAGGTGCTGAATATGTAGTTGATTTTTTACCAAAAATAAAACTTGATTTAGTTGTAAATAGTGATGATGTTGAGATGGTTATAAAACTAATAGCAGATGCAGCAAAAACAGGAAAAATTGGTGATGGAAAAATATTTGTATCATCAATAGAAAAAATAATCAGAATAAGAACAGGAGAAGAGGACGAGGAAGCAATATAGGTACTAACTATATGCAATAACCTGAAAAATATCTTAATTTGGATTAAGGTATTTTTAGCCAAACTCCTTATCTAAAGGCTTTAGTTAAAATAGACACATTACACATTTAAGCTATTATTAATATAATAAACACTATAATCCCAAACTTAAAAATATTCGGGAGTGTTTAGTGTTTGATTCATTAACTAGTTCATTTAAAACTGTTGTAGGAAAAATTCGTCACAAAGATGATGGAAAAGCTTTAACTAAAGCAATAGGTGAACTAAAAAAATCTTTATTAAAATCAGATGTTCATCATAAAACAACAAAAGAACTTGTAACTAAAGTAGAACTCCTTACTAAACAAAATGGAATAGGACAAGATTCATTTTTAAAAGCTCTTAGAACATCACTAACAGATATATTAACAGTTGAAGGAAATCAAGGGTTTATTTACAGTAATAGCTCTAATCTAACAACAATACTTATGACAGGTTTACAAGGTAGTGGTAAAACTACTACAACAGGTAAACTAGCAACATATTTAAAGCAAAGAAATAAAAAAGTTTTAATTGCAGCTGCAGATTTACAAAGACTAGCAGCAGTAGAACAGCTAAAGCAAATAGGTGCACAAATAGAAGTAGATGTGTACTTTGATGATAATGAAACAAATCCTGTAAAAATCGCTCAAAATGCAAAGAAAAAAGCGGTAGAAGAGTTGTATGATGTACTATTAGTAGATACAGCAGGTAGACTTGCAATTGATGAAGAGTTGATGGGTCAGCTTAAAAATGTGAAAGATGCAGTAGAGCCTGATGAAATTTTTTATGTTGCAGATTCTTTAACAGGTCATGATGCAACAAAAACAGCTATCTCTTTTAAAGATCAAATTGGTATAGATGGTGTTATCTTATCTAAATATGATGGAGATACTAAAGGTGGAGTAGCTATATCTATATCACATCAAGTGCAAGTTCCACTTAGATTTGTTGGTATTGGTGAAAAAATGCCAGATATTGAACCATTTATCCCTGATAGAATTGTATCTAGACTTATGGGTGCAGGTGATGTTGAAGGATTAAGTGAAAAAGCAGCAGCTGTAATTGATGAGAAGAAAGCAAAAGAGGTTACTAAAAAGATTAAAAAAGGTGAATTTAACTTTAATGACTTTTTAGAACAACTTGATATGATGAAAAAACTTGGATCAATGAAATCTATTTTAGGAATGATACCAGGTATGGGTGGTATGGCAAATCAACTAAAAGATATGGATCTGGAGAGTTCAGGGGAAATTAAAAGTATAAAAGCACTTATTAGTTCAATGACACCAAAAGAGAGAGAAACTCCTAGCATAATTAATCTTTCAAGAAAAAGAAGATTAGCAAGAGGAGCTGGTCTTTCTGAAGTTCAAGTAAATAAAATACTAAAACAATTTAAAAATGCTGCAAAAATGGCTAAGAAAATGGCTGGAAAAGGTGGTATGAAAGATATGCAAAAAATGATGTCTCAAATGGGTGGGCAAGGCGGAATGCCTGGACTACCAAAGTAACTAAAATAAAATGACACTAAAGTGTTAAGAGCTAAAAAGAGAACTCTCTTTTTAGCTCTTAACATAAAAGTTAAAATAAAACAAAAAACAAGGAAAAAACATGACAGCAATTAGACTTACAAGAATGGGTAGAAACAAAAAACCTTTTTACAGAATCGTAGTAACAGATAGTAGAAAAAGAAGAGATTCAGGATGGATTGAATCAATTGGTTACTACAACCCAGTGTCAGAACCAAAAGAATTAAAGTTTGATCAAGAAAGACTTGATTATTGGTTAAGTGTTGGTGCTCAACCAAGTGATAAAGTAGCAAAATTAACAGCTAAAAAATAATTATTATGATAACTGAATTTGTTTCATCTTATGCTCAAATGATTGTAAATAATCCCTCTGATATAGAAGTTGAACTAAATGAAATTAATGAAACTTTTTTTGAAGTGACTATAAAAGCAAACAGTGAGGATGTAGGGAAACTTATTGGAAAAAATGGAAATATGATAAATGCAATTAAAACTATTCTAAATGGTTGTAAAGCAAAAAATGGTATCTCCTATCGAGTACAAGTTATATCTATATAATTAACTTTAAATAGAGACTTTTTAGTCTCTATTTTACTTTCTAAATATAAGGTTACTTATGGAAAAAATATATGTTGCCAAAATAGGCAAAACAGTTGGATTAAAAGGTCAACAAAAACTACATATTGATTCAGACTTTCCTGAACAATTTAAACAAAATACAAAACTAACTACTGATAAAAATCAAATACTTATAATAGAAAGTTACAACCAAACAAGTAATACAGTAAAATTTAAAAGTATAGATACAATAGAAGATGCTAAAAAACTCACTAATAGACAATTGTACGTATCAAAAGAGGATACTATAGATTCATGTAGTTTAGCAAAAGATCAATTTTTTTGGTTTGATATACTTGGGTGTAGTGTAGAAGAAAATGGTCAAATATTAGGGGTAATAGATGATGTACAAAGAATGCCTTTAAGTGATTATCTACAAATCAAAACATCAGATAATTTAATAAAAAAGAATTTATCAAATAACTTTTTATTACCATACCTTATGAATGACTATATAATAAGTGTAGATGTAGAAAAAAAGAATATTAAAGTAAAAGGTGCATTAGATATTTTGGAAGCTAGTTAGGTAAATATAATACCAAATCAAAGTAGAACTAACTACTTAAAAAAATAGATAAAAGAGTAGATTGTGAAAAATATTATCGAAACTCTAGCCTTAGCTAAAGTGAGATAATATTTTTTGCAAGATACCTTTTAGGC
>JAYEMI010000036.1:0-12483 GCA_034718015.1 Campylobacterota bacterium
AGATACATAACCTTTTAAAGTAACATCTTTTATAGCTTCATCCAAAGATACTTTTGCATTTGCACTTGATACCATACCAGCTACCATAGCAGCTGCAAGACTTAATTTTATTGTTTTATTCATTTTTTTTCCTAAATTTTTATTGTAATTCTTCTTATTAAAATAAGAGATTGTGAAAATTTAATATAATTAAATTACATTTGAGTTACATTTGAGTTAATATAAAAAAATGGATAGCCACAAAAACTATCCATTTTTACTTGTTAAATTTCGAATTTAAAGGAAGAAGCTACACCAAAATATGGTTTTGCCATGAAAAATTATATTTTAAATTTATTACACTTTAGTTACTTATGGTTATTTTAGATTATTCTTTTTCATCACTCCAACTACCAAAATTCATTGTACCTAAACAAATAGGAGTTACTCTTAATCCTGTTTTTCCAATATATCTATACTCCATATCATAACACCTTTTATTTTTATTTATTGTAACATTTAATGTTACAAAATTTTATTATTTATTAGATATAATCGCGAAAAATAATAAAGGCTAATTGATGAGTATTAAAGAAGCATTAGTGAAAAGAAGTGGTGGAGTTTGTGAACTATGTGGTTCAAGCGAGGGTTTAGATATATATGAAGTAACACCATCAAATGGTACAGTAGAACAAAGTGTTTATGTATGTACAACTTGTAAAGATCAATTAGAAGATAACTCCAAAATGGATGAGAATCATTGGCATTGTTTAAATGACTCTATGTGGAGTGAAGTTGATGCTGTTAAAGTGGTGGCATATAGAGTTTTAAGTATATTAAAAAATCAAGAGATGCTAGATATGCTTTATTTAGAAGATGATATTAAAAACTGGGCAGAACAAGGTTTAGTTGCACAAGAATCAAAAGCTATTCATAGGGACTCAAACGGTGTAGTTTTAACTGCAGGTGATACTGTGAATATTATAAAAGATCTTGAAGTAAAAGGTGCAGGGTTTACTGCAAAAAGAGGAACTGCAGTAAGAAATATATCTTTACCACAAGATGATGAAACTCATATTGAGGGTAGGGTAAATGGTACAAAGATTATGATTCTTACGAAATACCTTAAAAAAGGGTAATAAAAAAGGTAAGCTATATAGTTTACCTTTTTTTATTTATATTTTATTATGTTCGATAATCGGCATTAATTTTAATATACTCATAACCCAAGTCGCAACCATAAGCTGTAAAGCTACCCTCACCACAACCTAAATCACAGATGATTCTAAAACCTTTCTCTTGTAATACTTTTGCTGCTTTTTGTTCAATTTCTGATGTAAATAAAACTTCACCCTTGTTATAAACTAAAACATCTTTAAAAGTTATAGTTAGTGTTTCTTCACAACAGTCAACTCCGCTTGCACCTATAGTTGAAGCTATTCTTCCCCAGTTTGGATCTTCTCCAAAAAGTGCAGTTTTTACTAAAAGTGAATTTGATAGTGCTTTTGCTACAATCTCTGCTTCATTAGTATTTTTTGCACCATTTACTTCAAAAGCTACTGCTTTTTTAGCACCCTCTCCATCAGCAACCATAAGCATAGCCATATCGTGCATCACTAATCTTAATGCCTCTTTAAAAGCATCTTTGTTATAGCTATTTGATTTTTTATTTGATATTAAAAAAACTGTATCATTTGTAGAGGTATCACCATCAACACTAATTGCATTAAAAGTTGTAGTTGAATTATCTTTTAAAAATTGTTCCATATCATCTTTTGGTACATTTGCATCAGTACAAATAAAACAAAGCATAGTAGCTAGGTTTGGATTTATCATACCTGCACCTTTTGCAACTGCTCCTATTTTAAAAGTAGTTTTATCTTCAAGAAGTACTTCATAAAAACAGCTTTTAGAGTAAGCATCTGTTGTCATAATAGCTTTTGACAGATTTTCACCATTTTTATTAGTTAGATCAAAACTAAGTGCTGCATTTGTGATTTTTTCTTTTGGTAGTCTAACACCAATTACACCAGTACTACTCATAACTGGATTTTGAATATCTGTAAACTTTTCTTTTAACTCTTTAAAAATATCATTTATATCATCAATTCCACTTTGAGATGTCATAGCATTTGCATTTTTTGAGTTAATAAGTAAAAAATTTGTTTTGAAGTTTTTTTCATAGTTCATAAAGTGTCTTAATGGAGCAGCTTTGAACTTGTTTTCTGTAAATACTGCTGAGATATCACATGATGTATCTGTGTGTATAAAACCAATATCTAAAGCATTATTTGCTTTTAGTCCACCACTTATACCATCACAATAAAAACCATCAATATCACTTATAGTTCCTTTAATTGGAAAAATACTAAACATAAACATCCTTTGTTGTTTTAATTTCTAAATTTTTTGGTCTCTCTGTAAGATTTACCAATTTTTTTGCTTTTGCAATACCTGATTGATTTCCTACAACTAGTAGTTTACAACCTTTATTTACTTTTGAGGTACCTTTAGGTGTTTGTATAAATTCACCATTAAACTCTGTAATACCTATAATACTAACTTTTAGTTTATCTCTTAAATGAGCATCTTTTATCTCATGATTTAAAAACCAACTATCATCATTTATATAAATCTCTTCCATATCAATAGGAGTATCTTTTTTGTATAAAAATTGATCCAAAACATTTTCCATATCTGGTCTAATAGCCATTGCACTAACTCTTTTTGCCATAAGCTCAGGTGGAGCAACTACTTTGTTTGCTCCTAGTTTTTTAAGTCTCTCAATATCTTTTTGAGATTCAGCATTACATATTACTAAAAAAGGTGTTTTTCTTCCAAGCTCTTTCTCATATAGCCTAACAGATGCTATAATAGTAATACTATCTGAGATATTTTTACTTAAAGATATAACACCTTTTGCACTTGAAAGATGAGATTTTAGAAAAGCTCTTTCTGTGTATGTTTCCTCTTTAATATAATATGGATAATCATTTGCATTTGCAATCTCTTCCATATCATCACTAGGATCAACAATTACAAATGGGATATGGTTTTCTTTAAATTGTTCAGCTAATTGTACTGTATACTCGTTGTGATTAAATATAACAAAATGGTTTCTAAGTCTTGCTATTTTATATAACATATCTCGTTCCTTATAAAGGTCTAGAATTTTCCCTTTTACTAAAACTTGTATTAAAGCAGTAATCGATAAAGTAAATATCAAAAATCCAAAGATGATAAGTGTAACTGTAAATAATCTTCCAGCTTGTGAAATATTACCCATTTCACCAAAACCAACAGTAGTAAAAGTGATACCTGTTTGATATATAGCATCAAGTATTGGAAAATCATCAATTACCATATAACCAATGGTACCAATCATCATTATTAATTGTAAAAGTATTAAAGGGAGTCTAAAGTGCTTAAATTGAGAGTAAATCTCTTTGTCGAGGTCAAACTCTGGCTTGGTGTTTCTATACTCCCAACCCAGAGCTTTTTTGATGTTTCTTATTCTATTCAAAAAAACATCTTTTGAAATTTTTTACTTACGAATTCTTTTTAAGAGTTCTAAGTTCTTTAGCAGATATTCTTATCTTGCTAGTTGTTCCATCTTCTAAAGTGATTCTAACTGTTCTTAAGTTAGGTAAGAATCTTCTTTTAGTTCTGTTCTTTGCGTGGCTTACATTATTTCCAGACATTGGACCTTTTCCAGATATCATACATCTTCTTGCCATGTTCTTTCCTTGCGTTATAAAATTTCGTAATTGTACCTAATGTTTATTAAATATTTTCTTAGAAGTTGAAAAAATTACCTATATCAAAATCAAATATACTTTTAGGCTTCTCATTTATCTGTGTTCTTATGTTCTCAAAACTGTTACTTATATCTGAATATTTATTTTTTGTGTCATCTAATAACATCCCAGCAGATATAACAGCTATAAAGAAAATAGTAAGGATATAAACTATCCATTCACTTTGTATTTTATACTTAAAATTAAAATTTTCATTAATAGCAGAAGTTATTTTATTCCTCATAAAAAAAATTATTAAAAGTATCGTTAAACTAAGTATAAATGAATTTTCTGTCATATTATACCCTTAATTATTTCAACTATTTTTGTTTTGATTCTAAAAACTCTTCATAAGTTCCATCAAAATCAATAATAGAACCATCTTCTTGAATCTCTATGATTCTATTTGCAAATGCGTCTAGTAGCTCTCTATCGTGAGAAACACAAATACTTGTTCCATCAAAAGCCAATAAAGCTTCACCTAAAGCGATAATTGCTTCTAAATCAAGGTGATTTGTAGGCTCATCTAAAACTAAAAAATTTCTTTTTTCTAGCATCACTTTACTTAGCATCATTCTGTGTTTTTCACCACCACTACAATTCATAACAGATTTTTCTTGCTCTTCACCATTAAAAAGCATTCTACCTAAACAATTTCTGATTTCGGCAATATCTGCATCTCTATCAAAATCTCTTAACCAATCATAAAGTGTAATATCACCTTGAATTAGATCTGTAGAGTTTTGAGGAAAATAACTAACATCTGCTGTAGCACCCCATTTTACTTCACCCTCATCTGGTTTGATATTTTCCATTAGCATTTCGCAAAGAGTTGTTTTACCAGCACCATTTGGTCCAATAAGAGCTATTTTGTTACCTTTATCAACCATTAAGTTGATATCTTTTAAAATAACTTCACCATCATAACTTTTTGATAGATTTTTAAGTTCTAAAACCTCTTTACTAATAGGTTTTTCTTGTTTAAATACAATAGATGGATCTCTTCTTGAACTAACTGCTATAGATGAGATGTCTAATTTATCTAATTGTTTTTGTCTTGAAGTTGCTTGTTTTGCTTTTGAGGCATTAGCACTAAATCTTCTAACAAAAGCTTCAAGCTCCTCTTTCTCTTTTAGTTTTTTATCTCTATCTGCATTTGCTTGTTTTGCTATAATCGTTGATGCAATATACCAATCATCATAGGTACCTGTAAATTCTCTGATTTGTTTAAAATCAACATCTAAAATATGTGTACAAACTGCATTTAAAAAGTGTCTATCATGAGAGATAACTACCATAGTACCTTCATGGTGTTGTAGCTGGTTTTCAAGCCAAGAGATTGTTTGCATATCAAGATTATTTGTAGGCTCATCAAGAAATAAAACATCTGGTTTAGGAAATAAAACTTGAGCAAGTAATACTTTAAATTTATCTCCACCTGTAATAGTACTCATTAGTTCAGTTTGTACAGATGCAGGAAAACCAACCGTTTCAAGTATTTTTGTAATTTTCACATCGTATTCATATGTTGGATCTTCCTCACAACATATCATCTCTAACTCACCTAATCTATCACCAATCTCATCAGTGTATTCTTCTAAGTAAAGTTTCTCTTTCTCTTTTATTGCATCAAAAAGTCTTTTATTTCCATAAAGAACCGCATCTGCTAAAGTAAAGTCTTCAAAAGCAAATTGATTTTGTCCAAGAACTCCAACTTTTTTTCCAGTTTGGACTTGTACTTCCCCTTCTGTTATATCTTCTGTACCACTAAGCATTTTTAAAAATGTAGTTTTACCAGCACCATTAGCACCAATAAGACCATATCTCTTCCCTGTATCTAAAGATATATTTATATCTTGAAATAATACTCTAGGACCAAAAGCTTTTTTTAAATTTACAATTTTTACCATAAAATTTTAACCTTTTTATTTTAATAATTTACCTATTATATCAAAATAATAGTTTATATCAAATAAGGTAGGTTTTATTAAAATTTAGGTTAAAACTAAATCTAAATAAAAAGTATAGCCACAAACAAGACCCGTATTGTCATATGTCGGTGTCATTGTAACATCAAAATTAACTTTTGTATTTTCATTTGTCATAAAAGTTTGTGTAGAGGTAATTGTTTTTTTTGTATGGATAGCTTTTAACATTAGTTTTTGAAAACTTTCATCTTCGCAAGTATCACATCTCAATTCACTTATATTTTTTTCTATAATTTCATCTTTAGAATAGCTAAAAAAGTGTAGAAATTTTGTTGATACATCTTCTATCTTACCCATTTTATCAGTTTTGAATGTAAATAGAAAATTATCAATTATAGTTTCATAATATTTGACTTTTCCTGTTTGTATCTCTAATTCTGTCTTTAGTATTTTAGTTGTTTTATCATCTTTATTACTTTTAACTGCTAGATCTCTAGCAAGTGATTCTATGTTTTTTGATCTTCTATATTTTACTACAAGTTCAACTAAAGCTACTGTCAGATCTCTTATTTGAATAGGTTTAGACACATACTTATCTACATTTAAGTCTATTGCATTTATAAGGTTTTTGGAATCAGTATGTGCAGTAGTAACTATTATAGGTATAGTTTTTATTGTATTGTATATCTCTTTTATCATTTCAAAACCATTTAATATTGGCATATTAATATCTGTAACTATTATGTCAATATCATCTTTGTGTAGATTAAACTTTTCTAAGCCATCTTGACCATCTATTGCTACAAATACATTCTTAAAAAGTTTATCAAATAAGTTGAAAGTTTGTTCTCTTACTAAATCATCATCCTCTACATATAAAATTGATATGCTTTTCAACTCTTTTGTATCTAGTTTCATATTTTCCTCATTTTTATCTATTCAATATCATCAAATAAAGAGATAATAGTATTATCTTTTGGTGGTGTTAATCTAAATAGTTCATAACATTTAGCACTAGCAACTCTACCTCTTGCAGTTCTTTGAATATATCCATTTGCTAAAAGGTATGGTTCTATTGCCTCTTCTATTGTACCCTCATCTTCACTAAGTGCAGCTGCTAGCGTACTTAATCCCATAGGTTTGCCTTTATTTGATAAAAGTAATTCAAGAAGTCTTAAGTCCATCTCATCAAAACCTTTATCATTTATCCCTAGTTCATCAAGTGCATATTTACATCTACTTATGTTTATACTCTCTTCATCTTCAACTTCAGCAAAGTCTCTTACCCTTTTTAAAAGCCTAAGTGCAATTCTAGGTGTGCCTCTACTTCTTCTAGCTATTTCAAAACTAGCATCTTCTTGTGTTATTTTGTTTAGTTTGTGAGATGCTTGAGTAACTATTGTAGATAACTCTAAGTCTGAATAAAAATTCAGTCTAAAGTTCATGCCAAATCTATCTCTAAGTGGACTACTTAGCATCCCTGCTCGTGTTGTAGCTCCTATTAAAGTAAATTTAGGAAGGTCTATTTGTACTGTTTGAGCTGCTGGTCCTGAACCTATTATTATATCTAATCTATAATCCTCCATAGCAGGATAAAGAATCTCTTCAATTGCTGGAGTTAGTCTATGTATCTCATCTATAAAAAGAATATCACCCTCTTCAAGATTTGTTAAAATAGCAGCTAAATCTCCACCTTTTTCTATAGTTGGAGCTGCAGTTACTTTTATATTTGATTCCATTTGGTTAGCTATTATATGGCTAAGGGTAGTTTTTCCTAGTCCAGGGGGTCCAAAAAGAAGTATATGATCTAATACTTCTTCTCTTTTTTTACAAGCTTTAATAAAAACCTGAAGATTCTTTTTTATCTTATCTTGTCCTATGTATTCATCCCAAATACTAGGACGAAGATTGGTTTCACTACTTTCATCCTCAAACGATATTGTTTCTACTTCTACAATTCTTTCCATTTATACTTTCTTTTTATTTTAAGTATAACAAAGATAAAGATTATATTTGGAATAAATTACAATATGCAATTTATTCCATACCATCTTCAAATTTAACCACTTTATTTCTACCTGTTTGTTTTGCTTGGTATAAAGCTATATCACTTTGTTTTACATATTTCCAGAAATCATGTGATTTGTTAGGGAATAATGCTGTACCAATACTTACTGTTTTACTAAATGTTTCAGCACCTGCTTGTATTTTTTGTTGAGAGAATGCAATTCTAATATTTTCAGCAACTTCCATCATTTTTTCCTCAGTAACATCAACTAGAACAACAATAAACTCTTCACCACCAAATCTAATAACAACATCTTTATCATTTACTACATCCATAAGTGTATTAGAGATAGTTTTTATAGCAATATCACCTATGTCATGACCATAGTTATCATTAATAAGTTTAAAGAAATCAATATCAACCATCATAACAGCACAAGGAGTGTTTTTCAAGGCGCCATTATATAAAGTAGAATCAATGTAATTTTCTAAATATTTTCTGTTAAATAGATTTGTTAATGGATCTGTTTGAGCATTTCTTTCCAAAATCTGCATAAGCTTCTTACTTACTATTTCAGGTTTAGCAGTATCAACATAATCTTTTACAAAAGGAAGTAATCCTCTTACTCTATCATGCTCATCTTGTGTATCTGAAACAATAGATACAATGAAGTCTAAATCATTTGATATAGAATAAGGGATACATATATGAAACTTATCACTTTTAAATTTGTCACATACCTCTTTAAATTGACAAGAATCAACCATAACATTTGTTTTATCAGCTCTACAACCATGTGTTATAGGATCACATAAAACCTCATCTTTTACAAATACAATCTCTGTATTTTTATTTGTTGTGTCTGCTTCAATAAAATTAAAATTTGTTATATTAAACTTATCTTCTAAAATAACAGCAAATCTTTGATAAACCTCTTGTATATTTTCATCATGTTCAATAACTTTTCTAAACTTATAAATATCAGCAAGTCTAGTTACTGTATTTTGAACATCAAGTAGAGGGTCTTGCACTATATCTGATTTGTGTGCAGATAAGAAAATATCTATTTTATCTTCTATTGAGACTAAACTTCCTTGAAGTTTAGTCATATGTTCATTTATCCAATGTGCTACATTTTTTGCTTCACCACTATCAATATTTTCTATTCTCCCTGAGTAGTCACCATTGTGAGCTTTTTGCATAACTTTTTGAATCGATTCAAAAATAGATAAATAAGGGATGATTAGTCTTCTAACAAACCATAAAATTATTAAAATAAGTAAAAAAGAGATAGCTGATGTATATACAATTATTTTTGTACTTGTTAGTTTTAAGTCATCCATAGTCATAACCATAGAGATAGCACCAAGAGTATCACCAACTTTTGCTTCATGACAAGATAAACAATCAATATTTGATGTTGTTTCAGCTTTGTATGGAATTGTGATTCTGTAAGTACTATGTCCTAAAATATTTTCATCAATAACCTCAATAGATTCACCTGTAGATAATACTTTTTTATCGATATCATCTTTTGCTAACTCTTTTCCAGAACCATATTGTTTATTTACTGTTTCAGACCGTACAATCCATAAATCATCAATATTATCAAGTTGTTTTGTTTGATCAATATAAAAATCTCTATTTGCCATTATACCATTTACCATATGTGCAGTTAGACCATTTTTCACACTCTCAGCAACCAAATCAGCCTTTGTTTTAGCACTGTTAAATCCAAAATCTCTTAAATTCAGTGTTATATTTATAATCATAGCAATAAACATAACAGACATTATAACTGCAATAGTTGTTATAATACTTTTTTTACTCTCCATTTTAACCCCTTGAAATAATAACTTTAATTGTATCTTTTTTTTTATAAATATTTAATTGGCTTATATCTAGTAGGTCTCAATATTAGATGGAAACTCTTTATTTTCTACATCTTTTACATATTGTTGAACTGATTGTTTTACTAGTGAAGCACCATCTAAATATTTTCTTACAAATTTTGGTTTAAAATCATCAAAAAAACCAAGCATATCTGACCATACCAATACTTGTCCATCTGTATCTATTCCAGCACCTATACCAATAACAGGTATTGATACAGCTTTAGTAATAGCAAGTGCAGCTTCAGGTTTTACACCTTCTACTACCAGTAGAAATGCACCTGCTTCTTGGATTGAAATAGCATCTTGGATTAATGATTGAATATTTAAATCATCTTTCCCTTTTATCTTATAGCCACCTTCACTTCTTACATTTTGAGGCATTAAACCAATATGACCAACCACTGCAATTGAATTTTCTACAAGGTACTTAACAATATTTGCTTTGTTTTGTCCCCCTTCAATTTTAACTGCATCTGCATTAGTTTCTTGATATACTCTCATAGCATTTTTTAAAGCAACATCTTCATTTGTATATGTACCAAAAGGCATATCACATATTATAAAGGTATTTTTTGCTCCATTGCAAACAGCTTTAGTATGGTAAATCATCTCATCCATACCAATACTAAGTGTATCACTATTTCCAGCAAAACTCATATTTAGACTATCTCCAACTAATATAAAGTCAACTTCATCATCAAATAGTTTAGAAAATAATGCATCGTATGCAGTAATCATTGTGAGTTTTTTTACACCTTTGTTTTTTTGTATAGATGTAACTGTTTGTTTCATAAATAAACCCTTTAGAATTTTATGGTAAGATTATACTAAAGAAATAATTATAATTAGGATAAAAATTGAAGAAATTAGTAGGATTTATTACATCATCATTACCAAGTAACAATTTTACAGTTGATCTAGCTCTTAGTATGCAAGAATCTGGAGTTGATACATTGGAGTTAGGTATTCCATTTTCAGATCCAGTTGCAGATGGACCAGTTATAGAAAAAGCTAGTCTAAAAGCACTTCAAGGCGGATTTAAACTAAATGATCTATTTGAAGTGACAAGTAAAATAGCACCACATATGGATACATTGTGGATGGGCTATATGAATCCATATTTTCACTACGGAATGGAAAATTTCTTAGAAAAAGGGAAAGAGTACAATATTCAAGGTTCAATTATTCCAGATTTGCCTTTTGAAGAAGGAAAAAAATATAAAGAGCTATTTAATAAATATAATCAATCTTTAATAGATTTTGTAGCCCCAACAGATAGTTTAGAAAGAATTAAAAATATCACACAAGATAGCAGTAAGTTTATTTATATGGTTGCTTATGCAGGTATAACAGGAAGTGGTGCTACTGAAGATTTAACAAAAGTGATTGAAAATGTTAGAGAGTGTACTAATACACCACTTTATATAGGTTTTGGAGTTGATGAAAACACCGCAAAAGATAAAGTAAAAGGTGTAGATGGAGTTATTGTAGGTAGTGCTTTTGTAAAACATCTTTTAGATGATAGTTTAAGTTACAACGAAAAGATATCAAAGATAACAACAATAGCAAAAAATATCAAAGATAAAATAAATAGTTAAGCTTTCATAAAATAAGCTTATACTATAATCCCACTCTTTAAAAAAGACCCCGTCGTCTAGTTGGCCAAGGACACTAGGACTTCATCCTAGTAACAAAGGTTCAAATCCTTTTGGGGTCGCCAATTATTAATCTAACACAATCCATATAAACCCAGTTATCTATTCTAAAACTTCTATAAAATGAACTATTTTAGGGTCAGTTAAATTTAATAAAAGTCCCGTTTCGGTGCCTCAAGATTAACTTTGATGATAAAAGATATCAAACTCACCTATCTAAAAAAACCAGAAAAGTTTTTAATCAAACAAATATAATATTTTAGATAAAATTATTTTATCTAAAATAAAGGATTCCAAAATGTATGCAGTTGAATTTGAAGCACCTATTGAAAATGGTATTGTACATATACCACAACAGTATCAAGAACTACAACAAACTAGCAATGCTAGATTTGTGGTGATGTATCATGATAGTGTAAATAACACTACAAAGAAAGATGATGATGTTAAATCCCAACTTGAGGAATTTAGAAGACTAAGGAGTCAATCCAATAATAAAGTGATGGCAACAATGGATTTAGTAACAAATACAGATGCAGAGATGGCAGATGATGGTCTTTTTTGATACAAATGTATTGATTTATGCTTTGTGTAATAATATTGATGATGCTGAACAACAAAATATATCAGTAAAATTATTTGAAGAAGCAGTTTTAAATAAAAGTATAATACTATCTGAACTAATACTTTGTGAATTTGCTTTTACATCTAAAAAGTTAAAAGAAAATGAAAATATTATAGAACAAAATTTAAAATATTTATCTCAATATGCAAAAGCTAATAATAAAAATACGAGTACAAGAATAGTTGATATTATAGAAAAAACAAAATTATTTGCTAGTTCATTTGATATATTTCATTTAGCTTTTTGTGAAGAAAACAATTGTAAATTAATTACATTTGATAAGGGATTTAAAAAGCTTCAAAATATATCCAAAATTGAGATAGATATAAAGTAACAAATCTGACAAATAAAGGCTCCTCATATCCAAGATTAGTGTGTCCAAAGCCAACAAAGAGGAGGATGATTTGGCAAACTTTCTACTAATTATAGTCTTGGTATAACTTATAGAGACTAAACTATACTGACTTTTTAGCTAGTCTGTCTTAAACTTTACTGCTCCTCCTTTCAATCAAGATATGCTAATTCAGATAAGAAGTTTTATCCAATTAACAATTTTAATATCAGTTTAATTTAATAAAAGTCCCGTTTCGGTGCCT
>JAYEMI010000037.1:0-12314 GCA_034718015.1 Campylobacterota bacterium
GATGTTTATATTTTCATATATAGTTGTTATTATCTCAAACTTTATGAGTAACACAGCAGCTACAAATATAATGCTACCAATAGTTATAGCAATAGCAGCAACCATAAGTCAAACAGCAGCACCTATGATTGTAGTTGCAGTTGCTTTAAGTGCCTCTTTTGCTATGAGTCTAGCTGTATCAACTCCACCAAACGCCATAATATATTCAAGTAAAAAAGTTGAATCAAAAGATTTTCTTATTTTAGGTATGGTAGCTGGTTTTCTTGGACCTATAGTTGTAGTTGGATGGTTGTATTTTTTAAATACATTTTTATAGTAGAAAAACAAATTATAGATTAGCTTTTTTAGAGTTAGGATTACTGGTAAAAAATATCATAAAGGATTTTTATAGTAAAATAAAACAAAAATAGAAATAAAGAGAAATAATGGCTGAAAATAAAACAAAAATAATAATATTTCTTACAGCTCTTGGTTCTATTTTTGTATATCTGTTTTTGCAATTTAATTCATCAACACAAAAAAAAGAGATAACAATAGCAACAGGTTCTATTGGAAGTGATAGTTATGCTTATGCAATGTCATATAAAACTTTACTAGAGCAAGAGGGTGTATCAACAGCTATAATACCATCAAAAGGTTCACTTGACACTATAAATATTTTAAATAATAAAAAAGCAGATATTGGATTTATAAATGGTGGAGTACTAGTAGATAAACCTCAGTATCAGTTTGAATCACTTGCTAGTTTATACTATGAACCTCTTTGGATATTTTATAGGTATGAGGGGTATGATTATGAGTATTTACTTCAATCAACTGGAAAAACGATAGGTGTAAGTATCACCAATGATAGTACTTATGATCTTACAAAAAAGATTTTAAGTGCAAATGGTATAGATGAAGAGAATACAAATTTTATCTATGGATTTGATGAGATTGGGCTAGAAAAACTAAAAAGTAAAGAGATTGATATATTTATAACTCTTGCAAATAAACAAAATATATACATACAAGAACTCTTAGCAGATCCCACCATAAAAGTTATTAGTTTAAAAAGGGCAAAAGCATATAGTCAGAAATTTGATTATCTAAAACATCTCACTTTACATGAAGGAAGTGTCGATCTTTATAGCAATATACCAAGCTTACAAATAGAGCTTCTAAGTACTACACAAAATTTAGTATCAAATGGAAATATATCAAATGAATTAATAAGAATATTATTGAAAAAAGTTGTAGAGGTTCACTCACAAAAAAGCTTTTTTCAAAATGGGGAGAGTTTTCCAAACCTTAATAATCTTGATAGTACAATAAATAGTGAAGCAGAGCTTTATATTCAAAATGGAGACTCATGGTTGGAGGAGATTTTCCCTTATTGGATAGCATCAAATATAGATAGATTAAAAATACTTATTATTCCTCTTTTATGGTTGTTTATACCACTATCAAAAAGTATCGTTCCTCTTTATATTTTTACAATACGCTCAAAAATTTTTAAGTGGTACAAACAGCTTCACGGTATTGAATTAAGACTAGAAAATATAACCAAAGATCACCTGCTTCAAGTGGAAAAAGAGATTAAAGTTTTAGATAAAGAGATAAAAAATAAAACGAAAGTGCCATTATCTTATATGGGTGAATACTACAATCTTTTACTCCATCTTGAACTTTTACAAAAAAAAGTTGAAAACAAAAGGGCTTTTTTTAAAGCAGAATAGTGTAAAAGATGGTTTATTAGTAAAAAAATTAAAAGTAAGGGGCTTAAATGCTTAATATTAAAAATATCATAAAATATACAAAAAATTTAAAACTTTTATATGTAGAAGACAATAAAGAAGCTAGAGAATCTGTAGTTATGATGTTAGAAGAGTTTTTTGATGATATAACCACAGCAATAGATGGGGAAGATGGGTGTCAAAAATTTAAAGATAATACTATAGATCTAATCCTCACAGATATAAATATGCCAAAACTAAATGGCTTAGAGATGATAAAAAAAATAAGAGAGATAGATAAAAGTATACCAATATTGGTTTTGTCTGCATATAATGAAACTGATTTTTTTATGGAAAGTATTAAGTTAGGTGTAGATGGATATTTGTTTAAACCTATTGAGAGACAGCAGTTTATAAGAATACTGGAAAAAGTAATCCAAAAGTTACAATTAAAAGATGAAAATGAAAACAATATACAACTTCTAAACCAATACCAAGAGGCAACAGATCATAGCTCAATAGTATCAAAAACAAATACTAAAGGGATAATAACATATGTAAATAATGAGTTTACAAAGATATCGGGATACAAAAAAGAGGAACTTATTGGTAAAAACCATAACATAGTAAGACATCCAGATAATCCATCATCAATATTCAAAGATATGTGGGACACAATAAAAAACAATAAACAAACATGGCAAGGGACACTAAGAAATATTGATAAGTATGGTAAATCATACTATGTGAAAACAACAGTAAAGCCAATACTAAATAAAGATAATAACATAATAGAATATATCGCTTTAAGAGATGATATAACAGATATAATGAATCCAAAAAAACAACTTCAAGATCTAATAAACTCATCAAAAACTCCATTTGCAGTGATGATAAAGATAGAAAATTTTGAGGATATAGAGAAATTTTATGGGCAAAAAATGGCTCAAAAAATAGAGGATCAATTTTCTTTAGTTTTAGAGTCAAAAATACCTGAAAATTGTGAATTTGAAAAGGTGTTTCCAATAGGAGATGGTGAATATGTTTTTGCAAAAGATAAAGAGTACTGCAAAGATACAACAAAACATATATTAACCCAACTAAGAGCTTTTCAAAATAGCTTAAATTTAGAAAAAATAGATATAGGGGAAGTTGAGTACGACATATCTGTAATAATAAGTATCGCATACGGTAATGATGTATTAGAAAATTTAAAATATGGTATAAAAAAACTTATTGAAACTAAAAGTGATTTTATTTTAGCAAACGATTTAGCAAAAGAGGAACAAAACCAAGCAAAACAAAATATCGATACACTTAAAACAATAAAACAAGCAATTTATGATTTTAAAATAATCTCATATTTTCAACCAATAATCAATAATAAAACAAAAAAGATTGAAAAATATGAATCATTAGTAAGACTAGAAGATGAAACAGGGAAAATTTTACCACCATTTTTCTTTTTAGATACTGCAAAAAGAGGCAAGTACTACAGTGCTATAACATCTATGGTTTTGCATAACTCATTTAATGCATTATCTTTAACAAAAGCTGATATATCTATAAATCTTTCAGCTTTAGATATAGAGCAAAAATCAACAAGAGATAACTTACTTGATCTTATTAAAGCCAATAAAAGTGATGCTAAAAGAGTTGTGTTTGAACTACTTGAAGATGAAAATGTAAAAGATTTTAAAACAATTATATCTTTTATAGAAGAGGTTAAAAAGTATGGTATAAAAATTGCAATAGATGATTTTGGAGCAGGATACAGTAACTTTGAGAGACTTCTTGACTATCAACCTGATATATTAAAAATAGACGGAAGTTTAATAAAAAACATCTTAACAGATAAATTTTCTCTAAATGTTGTAGAAACTATAGTGACTTTTGCAAAAAAACAAAATATGAAAATAGTAGCTGAGTATGTTGAAAATGAAGAGATATTTAACCTGTTATGCTCTTTAGATATCGATTATTCACAAGGTTATTTTTTTGGAAAGCCTGAACCATTAACAGAATAGTTTGATAAATAAAACTTATTAATAACTTAAAATATTATAAATAAATCATAAAAGACATTATTTTGACATATTTTTATGTTACAATAATTACAATATTTAAAAAGGTAATAATATGGCAGTATTTTATAGTGTACGGATAAGATCAGATAATTATAATTGCACAAAACTAAAACAAAGTGGTAGTAAGATTATATTTCAAGAACATATGGTGTTTGATGAGTTAGAATCTTTAAAGGCTTTTATTAAAAATAAGAAAAATATAAGTTTTATACTTTTCGAGAATCAATTTTTAAAAAGTAATATAGTATTAAATAGAAATATCTCTGGTAGAAGTTCTATTAATAGTATGATATTTTCAAAGCTTCAAAAAGAGCATTCAAATATAGATGTTATAAGGTTTAAGTATAGTGTCTCAGATGACAATCCAAAAAAAGATAGTATCAAGTATGCTATACATGGATTGTATCAAGATAGTGAAGCTTATCAAACTTTTAATAAGCTAAAAACATTTGAAAATACAAATTTAATAACACTTGAAAACTATGCTTTATATTCATATGTCAAAAAAGCACTTCCAAAGTTTACAGTGATATCTGTATATGTAGATAATAACAAGATAGTGATAACAGCAGGTGACAAAAACGAATTGTTTTATTCAAGAAATGAGGAGGTAGCATCAGCTAGATCGATGCCTCAAGAGATAATAAAAAACATACTTTTTATAAAACAAAAGTTAAGAGATGTAAAGTTTGATGCAATAGTTATAAATGGATCAATTTTTGAAGATACTAATCTTTATGAAACAATATATAACCAAATGAAAATCCCTGTTGCCTCATTTTTTCCTGATTCATCAAATTTTCAAGGTTTTACACCTCAGACTTTTAATGAAACACTTATTGATATAAGCTCTTTTGATGTTGACTACTCTTTGGATTTTACATCTATGTTTATAAAATCTCATATACAGTATAGCAAAGCCTTAAATGTTTTTATACCTTTGATGATTTTATTAGCTGGTTATTTTGGATATGATACATACGATAAATACGAAGCATTTGAAAAATCTAATCAAGAATACAACTCACAAGTTGCGAAATTTGCGTCTTTGTCAGATAATTTAGTTTTAAATTATGAGGATAAAGAGACGCTTTATAATCTAATGGATATCTTAAATGGTGAAAATAACAAAGTGATTTTAGAACAAATACTAAATATCAAGAAAAATATTTTAACTCTAAACAATAGTGATTTAGGTTTTATTTTCAAAATTGATTTAGGTGATTTATCATTCGAGCAAAAAGAGATATCTAGTTTGAAGTTCTCTAAAAATAAAAACTTTGAAAACTCAAATGAATTAAATAGATTTAAGAAAAAGTTACAAAAACTACAAAAAGAGCTTGATTCAAATATAAAAATCATAGATAGTTATGATTTAAATAACCTAACAAGTCAAATTGAATTTGTATTTTATGGAGTAGGAAAATGAAAAAGAGCATAGCACTTATACTATCAATCATAACAGTGGTTTTAGTTGTATTGAACAATTATTTCTCATATAAAATACCCACAAATCAAGATAGCCTTGATACGATAAATAAAAGTATGGATGAGGTTACAAGTATATCACAAACAAATGAATGGATTGCTCAAAATGTAATCACTAAACTAGATAGTTTAGATAGTTTTGAAAATTCAGAAAAAGATATTCTTGATTATGAGACATCTATAAAAGAGACTCTAAATACAACTATTAATAACATAGATAAATCAAAAAAAGGATTAATTATGATATCAGTAACTTCTAAGATTTATAGAGATGATGTTAAGTCATTACTTACATTGTTTAAGCTACAAATTCCAAACGGTCATGTTAAAATAAATAAGATTAGTACAGATTCAAGTTTTTTTGTAACAGATCTTGATTTAATTAAGTTTTACAAAGATTAGTCATGAGAGGATTATACTTAAATTATAAACAGTTATTGTTTTTACTAGCACCTTTTGCTTTGATTTTGTATCTATATACAAATCCAGTGAATAGTTCAAAAACTATTGATGATACTATATCTTACTTTTCAGATGCTATTATAGATTTGGATTACAAGACACTAGCACTAGAGAGTTTGAAAAAATCATATCATAAATCTTTTGAAAAGATCAAAGTAAACAGTGACCTATCAGCTCAAAGTTTATTTGAGATGGACAAAGAGTTTTCTAGTTGGGTTATAGCTTATTTTTATAAAGATGTAGCTGTAAAACAAAAAAAAGAGCTTAAAAAAGAGAAAAAGAAAGTCGGTGGAAACATAGGTCAAATGGCAAAACTACAATCCATGATAGATAAAAGAAATCAAGATATAAAACAAACTACGGGTGGTTCTAAAACTGTAGAGGAGCAAGAGATAGATTATATTATGGATATAATTAAAAGTAGAAGTTTAAATACTAATAAAAAGGTTAAAATATCAGAACTAACTACAATAGATTTAAATAGATACAAATTACAAATGATTTTACATTCGTCAAAAAAGCCAAAGGTTATTATTAACAACAATATCTATTCAATTGGTCAGTCTATACATAGAGATATAAAAGTTATTAAAATAAAAGAAGAAAAAATATTATTATCAAATGAGAAGGAAACAAAATGGTTACAATTAAACAACTAACACTAAGTGCAGCAACAGCAGCATTAATATTTACAGGATGTTCATCAAAAGTTGAGGATGCTCAACCAAAAGTGAAGAAAAATATCATTAAAGAGCAACTAGATATGATTGATAAGAAAAAAAAGGTAAAGATGAGAAATACATTGCCACCTTTGATTTTACCATCAGTTTATGAAGAACCATCAATCGTTGAAAGTAGTAAAACTATAAACTTCTCTGCTACAGATGCACCTTTGTCAAAGCTACTTTATGTGATATCTAAAGAGGCTGGATTGAATCTTGTAGTTGATGAGGACTTAAATGTAAGTAAACCAATAACTCTAAATATGAAAGGTGCAAACCTTCAAGATGCTTTGGATATCACTATGAATATCTCAAACTCTTATGCCGAGATTAAAGGTAATATTTTACATGTAAAAAAGATAATGACAAAAACATTTGAGATACCATTTATAAATATGTCTCCAACAGCAAAATCTGCTTTAGGTGGAGATCTATTAGGGGCAAATGAACAAACAAGTGGATTATCTGGAGATTATTCACTAGGTTATGAATCAGATGAAGATAAAAGTGATTTTTATCTTCAAATTGAGGAGAGTTTAAAAAATGTATTATCAGAAAATGGAAAATTTTCAATAAATAAATTTTCAGGTACATTAGTAGTAAGTGATCATAGAAAAAATATCCAACAAGTTGAAAAAGTAATCGATAGTTTAAAAAAGTTTATTGGAAAGCAAGTCTTAATAGAAGCTAGAATAATGGAAGTTGTTCTAAACAATGAACATCAACTAGGTGTAAATTGGCAAAAAGGTTGGGCTGATGTAGAGGGTGGTGCTTTATCATTAGGTCAAAACCTAAATGATGCTACAACTGCTTTTGGTGGAACTACAGGTTTACTTTCACCAATAGGTGGAACGGTTGCTACAACTATGTCATATACAACTAGAAACTTTGATGCTGTTATTCAAGCTATGCAAACTGCAGGTTCTATAGAGGTTGTTTCAAATCCTAGAATCAAAGTGATGAACGGTCAATCAGGAGTTCTATCAAGTGGAAATATGATCCCTTATTGGAATAAAGAGGTTGAGTTTACACAAGTAACAGATCCAACTACAGGTGCAGTTAGTAATGGACCTGGTGAGATCACTTATGAAAAAACAGATGTTTTAAATGGTATCTCACTAGGGGTATCACCTATTATTAAAGAAAATGGTGAAGTACTTTTAAATGTTGTGCCAGTTGTTACTAGTATAGAGGGTGATAAAACACTAAATGATGCAAACGGAGAGGTTGCTCGTGCTCCAATTATCAATGTAAAAGAAGCTGGTACTATGATACTTACAAAAGATGATGATATGATTGTTATTGGGGGATTGATTAGTAGTGTTAAAAAAGACTTTGAATACAAAACTCCAGGATTAGGTGATATCCCTTGGCTTGGAAATCTATTTAAAAGAACTGAGAAAAAAATAGAAAAAAGAGAGTTAGTTATAATTCTTAAAATAGATGTTGATGAGAGAAAATAATGAAAAATAAACTATTATTATCATTGATAGCTTCATCTTGTATTTTATCTGCAGATATTAATATAAAAGACCAAAATAAACTTGGATACTCAATCCAAGTTCAATCTGCACTAAAAAGCTATGAGCATAAATCAAAAGAGTACTACTCAAATATGGATGATGAATTAAAAAAAGAGTGTGTTCTTTATCCTATAAAAAAATATATAGCAGTAAGATGTTTTATAGGTGAAACAAAAAATGATCTAAAAGATAAATTAAATCACCTAAAAAGTCAAGGGATAGCTGGATATATCTATAAAACAAAATATAACAAATTTTTAGAACTAAAAAGTGCAAATCAAAACCAAATTAGTAATCAAGATGATTATTTTGATGAGGAAGATGAGGTTACAGCTACAAAAAAAGTAGAAGTTGTCTCACAAGATATAAGTAGCCAAAGAAAAGATGCACACAGTAAACTACAAAATAGTTTAAATAGTAGTACAAAGTTAAGTTATACTATTCAGCTTTTATCTGCACATAAATCAAATTTAAAAAGTTTAAAAGTGCAATACAATCTATTACCTAAAGATATAAAAGAAAATAGTGTTATCTATCCTATTGGTCAATTTATAGCTATAAGATACTTGTCTTATGACAATATAAGTGATTTAAAACCAATATTAAAAGAGCTAAGAAAAGGTCAATTCAAAGACTCAATAATAGTAAAAGCAAATAAAAAGAAATTTAAAAGATTATTAAATAAAGATACAAATACGCAGCCAAGAAATCCAAATGGATATCAACTTGCATGTGTATCAAAACAATCATTTGAGTTTCAAAAGTTAGACAACTTTCAATACACAAAAACTTTACTTGATGCACATAAGTTTAAAAACAAAAATAAAATCCTAGATAGTATAAAAATGTATGAAAAAGTATTTTCACATGATCAAACAGATAGATCAATAAACAACAACCTTTTTTATCTATATGGAAAAACAAACAATTGGCCAAAAGCTATGGAAAAAGTTTGTTTGATAAAAAAGCCAGGTAAAGTTTTATACTCATATGCAATAGGTGCTTTAGAGATAAACAATCCTATGATTGAGGATGATTTAATAGGTATTTTGAAATATGATGATACAGGGTATATCCACCTTGCACTTGGTGTATTTATGGAAAGAAATGAAAGTTATAAAAAAGCACATGATTATTTCAAAAAAGCATATGATATCAATAGATATGACCTATACTTAGCATATGCATATGCAAGATCTTGTGAGATAGAAAATGACTATAAAAAAGCTGCTTTTATATATAAAATAATAGCTCAAAATGGTGAAGATAGATTTCAAAATATCAAAAAAAATGCGTATGAAAGATACAATCAAATCTCAAAGTTACTTCAAATGGAAGATGAAAGGTAGAAAATAATGGAACAAAAACAAATTCCAATAGGTAAACTACTACAAGAAGCAGGGTATATTAATCAAGAACAAATAGAGGTAGCTTTAAATGTTCAAAAAGCAGATAGGTTACTTTTAGGTGAGATTTTACAAAACCTTGATTTTGTTACCCCTACAGAGATAGCTATTGCTGTTGCTAGGCAGTATGGTTTTGACTATGTAGACTTAGATGAAAAACTTGTAACAAATGAAGCATTATCAATAGTACCATTTGAGATGGCACAATCAAAGATGATACTTCCTATGCATATAAAAGATGGTGAGCTTGTAGTTGCTGTTGATAGTGTAAATGATTATGATACGATTGATTATTTAAAAACAGTATCTACTCTACCTATAAAATATGTAGTTGCAGATAAAAATAAGATAGAGCAAAAGATTGAGTTAAAATACTATCAATTTCACAATCCAATAGATAAACAAATTGAAACAATGGTTGATGCTTTTGTTGCAAATGAAGAGGTTGAGATAGTAGAGCTTGTAAAGCTTATCTTAAATGATGCGATAAAAGATGGAGCTACAGATATTCATATCACACCTGATGTTAAAGTTCTTTATGTATTTTATAGAATTGATGGGGTTTTACACCTTAGCTATACTATCCCTAAAGTTGCAATGCAACAAATATCCTCTAGGATAAAGATTTTATCAAAGATGGATATTTCTGAGCAAAGACTTCCTCAAGATGGTGGATTTTCTCATGAGTTTATTGGAAGTAGATTTGACCTTCGAGTCTCTACAATTCCAACTGATAATGGTGAAAATATAGTTATGAGGATTTTATCATCAGATACAGCTTCTTTTAATCTTGGAAGCTTAGGGTTTGAAGATGATGAAGCTGCCAAACTAAAAGAGTTATTTAACAAACCATATGGAATTGTTCTTGTAACAGGACCAACAGGAAGTGGTAAAACTACTACACTTTACTCACTACTTAGACATATAAACTTTATTGAAAAAAATGTTATTACGATTGAAGATCCTATTGAGTATAGATTTTCTTTTATTCGTCAAACAGAGGTAAATCTAAAATCTGGTTATACATTTGATAGAGCTATTAGACACTTTATGAGACAAGATCCAGATGCGATGCTTGTTGGAGAGATGAGGGATGAGGAGACAGCAGAGTTAGCAGTAAGAGCCGCTATTACAGGTCACTTGGTACTATCAACCCTACATACAAATGATGCAGCTGGTGCTATACCAAGGCTTCTTGACTTAGGGGTAAAGGACTATTTGATAAGTTCATCAGTTTTGGCTATTTTGGCTCAAAGACTAGTAAGAAGATTGTGTCCATCTTGTAAAGAACCAGTTCAAGTAACTCAAGATGATTTAGTTGATCTGGGCTTTGAAAGGGAGTGGCTAGATACTTCAACAGATGAGTACTTTATATTTAAAGAGGTTGGTTGTGACCTTTGTAAAAAAACAGGTTACAAAGGTAGAGAGGCTATTATAGAGATTTTGACTATCACTGATGAGATAAAAGAGATGATAAATGGAAAAAAATCACCTCTTGAGATATTTAGAAAAGCTCAAGATGAGGGTATGAGGTCGCTTAAGCAAAATGCAGTTAGAAAAGTTTTACAAGGTAAAACATCTCTAAATGAAATAAAAAGGGTGATAATATAATGCAATTTTATATAATATACGCACTAGATGAAACGGGAAATAAAGTTATTGATGGCTTTGAAGTTGAAAACAGAGCACAATTATATAAAGTATTTGAAACAAATTTTTACACACCTATAAAGATATATGATGTACCATCAAAATTCTCTTTTATAAAGCCGATATTTACACCAAAAATATCCACAGAGCAAGTAATAGAGATGCTCGATGGTCTAAATATCATCTTAAGAGCTGGTATCCCTATCAATCAAGGGCTAGAAGATATAAAAGAGGATGCAACAAGTAATGAGGTAAAAAAACTTATCACAAGGGTATCAAACGAAGTATCAGCAGGTACAAAACTATCAGTTGCTTGTAAACCATATCAAAAATATTTTACAAGTACTATTATAAACCTTATGGCTATTGGGGAGGAGACAGGGAAACTTTCTACTACTTTAGAAAATGGTGCTGATTTTTTAAGAAAAACCGAAGCTTTGAAGAAAAATACAAAAAAAGCACTATTTACCCCTATTATCTCACTTCTACTGATATTTTTAGCGGTTGCTGCATGGATGACATTTGTTGTACCTGGTATGGTTGACTTCTTTAAGGATATGGATGCAGAGCTACCACCACTTACAGTTTTTTTAATAGACGCATCAGCATTTACAACTGCATATTTGGGTGATATCATAATAGGGCTTATTGTTAGTGTGATAGCTTTTAATATTGCATATAAAAAAATAGCAAAATTTAGATACAAAGTTTTAAGTATTATGTTAAAAGTGCCACTTTTTTCAAAAATGATGAGATATTTTAATATAGCTTTTATCATGGAGTATCTACAGCTAAGTGTAAACTCAGGTCTTACACTTTATGAGTCTTTGATACTCTTAAGAGAATCAATAGAAAATGATATCTACAAAGAGGATATTGAGTTGATGATAAAAGAGCTTGAAAAAGGGGTATCTATGTCAGAAACCACAAGAGGAAATACACTATATACAAACTTTGTGACAAGAGTATTAGAGATAGGTGAGACAACAGGTTCTATAAATATAGAGCTTCAAACAATCTCTAGCATATACTATGAAAAAGTGGATGATTTATCTGCTTTGATACCAAAAGTTGTTCAACCTATTACTATGCTAATAGGTGGTGGATTTATGGCAATGATTATGATGGGACTTCTTGGACCTATCTATGATCTTATTGGGAGCATGTAAAAAAGGAGATATTGTGAATAAAAAAGCTTTTACACTTATGGAGATGGCAATCGTAATTATAATAATTGCTATTTTAGTTGGTACATATATGG
>JAYEMI010000038.1:0-12219 GCA_034718015.1 Campylobacterota bacterium
AAAAAGTGACTTCCCAAATCTTCTGGGACGACTTAAGAATACATATCTATAGTTATTAACAATATCATATGCTATATCTGTCTTATCTATATAGAGATAATCTTCTTACAAATTCTGAAATTTCTTCGATATGATAAAAAATACAAATTAGTAGGATTGTAAGGTGAATGAGAATATCAAATAAATAAAATACTACGAAGTTAATCAAAATCAATACTACATTAAAGTATAATCTACTTTATGAAATCAAATAAACTTAACTCATCATTATATCTATTTTCTTTATTGATAATTTGTATTGATATTTTTGCATTATCTGTATCTTTGGAGGTGACACTTTTAATAAGAGAAAACTTATTTAGTGACACTTTACCAAAACTTGTAAATACAGATGCATCTACATATTATTGGATTATAATTATTATTTTATCTGTTTTTATTATTGAAAATATTTATTTTATTAGATATGATTTTTGGCAAGATACAAAAAAAGTTTTAAAAGGGTTAAGCTACTCTTTTTTGGCTGTTTTTACTGTGATTTCACTTACTAAAATATCGGATGATTATTCAAGAGCATTTATATTCATTTTTTTTGTAATATCAATGCTCTTGATACCTTTTTTTAAAAGAATAGGAAAAAAAATACTATTTCTATTTGATATATTCAAAATTAAAGTAAAAGTTGTATCTAAAAGCGAAAGTTATAAAACTTTACAAGAAGAGATAAAAAAGAATTGGTATTTTGGTTTTAAAAATGATGATAAAAACTATGATATGGTTATTATCTCTTCTAAAAAATTTGACACAAAAGAACTTCAAACTATAATAAAAAAATATACAAATAAAACAAAAGATATCTATGTAGTACCATATATGGAGCATTTGGATTTTTCACATACTAGTATTGTTGATTATTCAAATATTAGATTATCTGCAATTCATATTGAAAACCGTCTTTTAAATTCTAAAAATATATTTATTAAATCTTTAGCAGAAAAAATAACAGTTATATCGATTTTCCCTTTAGTATTATTTGTACATGTTGTAATTTCAATTTTTATTAAACAAGGCTCTAAAGGTTCTATTATTTTTAAACAAAAAAGGCTTGGAAAAGATTCTACTAGTTTTAGTTGTTATAAGTATAGAACTATGTATGAAAACTCTGATGTGTTGTTAAATAATTATTTAGAATTAAACCCTAATGAAAAAGAGTATTATAAAACATATCATAAGTATCAAAATGATCCAAGGATAACTAAAGTTGGAAGATTTTTGAGAAAAACATCTTTAGATGAATTTCCACAATTTTATAATATATTAAGAGGTGATATGAGTTTAATAGGTCCAAGACCTTATATGTTAAATGAAAAAGAAGCTATTGGAAAATTAAATGAAGATGTTATACTTAAAGTAAAACCAGGTATTACAGGACTTTGGCAAGTAAGTGGAAGAAATGAGCTTACATTCAAACAAAGAGTAGATTTAGATACTTGGTATATCCAAAATTGGTCATTATGGATAGATTTTGTTGTATTTATGAAAACGATAAAAGTGGTGTTATTAAAAGTTGGGGCAAGATGAATCTAAAAAAATTATTAGAAAAGGTATATAAAAATGGCAAGTTCGATATTTAGAGAATATGATATAAGAGGAATTTTTCAAAAAGAGTTAAGTGAAATAAATGTGAAAAAAATAGGATACTTTTTTGCACTTGAAGTTTTACAAAGAGATGAAGATGCTCACTATATTTCAGTAGGTTATGATGCTAGAACACACTCACCAAAACTAAAAGAGTGGTTAACTTCTGGACTTAAAAAAGCTGGTTTAGAGGTACTTGATATGGGTCTTGTTGCAACTCCTGTAAATTATTTCTCAAACTATATAGAAAATGATGGCAAGAAAGTGTCTGCATCAATTATGATAACAGGCTCACATAATCCCCCTGAATATAATGGGTTTAAAATCACTATAGATAAAGTACCTTTTTTTGGTGAAGATATATATGCTCTAGGAAGAGACGTATTGAAAAGTGATATAGATATAGAAGATGATATAGAAACAATTAAAATAGATACAAAAAAAGAGTATATAGACTATTTGGTAAATGAGTTTGAATTTTTAGACTTAAAAGAAAAAAAGTTTGTATTTGATTGTGGAAATGGAGTTGCAGGGACAGTTTTAAGAGAGATACTTGATAGGTTAAATATAAATCATCACATAATGTATGAAGAACCAGATGGAACTTTTCCTAATCACCATCCAGACCCAAGTGATATTCACAATTTAGAAGATATACAAAAAGAGTTAAATAGTGGTAAATATACTTTAGGTTTTGCTTATGATGGTGATGCAGATAGAATAGCCGTTTTATCACAAAAGTATAATTTTAAGGGTGATATATTGGCGATGTTTTTTTCAAGATTTATAGATAACCCAACTGTAATTGGTGAAGTAAAATGTAGTCAAGTGATGTATGATACTATTAATAGTTATGGAAAAGCTATTATGTATAAAACAGGACATAGTAACTTAAAAGTAAAAATAAGAGAAACAAATGCCTCTTTTGCAGCAGAAGTATCTGGACACATATTTTTTAATGATAGATATTTTGGGTATGATGACGCTATTTATTCTACACTTAGAGCTTTAGAATTACTTCATAATGGTTTTAATTATGATAAAGAGTATGAAAAGTTACCACAACTATTTTCTACAGATGAGATAAATATAAACACAACAGAAGAGTTAAAGTTTAAAATAATAGATGACTTAAAAGTAAAACTAATAAATCCACCAAAAGGTTTTCCTTTGATAAAAGAGATAATTGATGTTGATGGAGTAAGGGTAGTATTTGAAAATGGTTGGGGGCTAGTAAGAGCTAGTAATACAACTCCAAAACTAGTAACTAGATTTGAAGCAAATGATGAAAAAACTGCTTTAATCTATCAATCTAAATTATTAGAACTTATAAATTAGGTACCTCAAAAAGATAATGAGTTTAAACCCTACACCATTAAAAAGAAAAATATTTTTTTTAATATTTGATATTTTTATCTCTATTTTAACTTTATACTTAGCATATAATCTAAGATTTAATTTTGAAGTTAATAATATTTATATGGATAACTATTATTTGGTTTTATTTAATCTAGTGATACTAAAAGTATGCGCTATGAAATATTTTAAATTATACAATGTATCTTGGAGGTTTTTTACATTAAGTGATACAAAAAAACTTTTTTATTCACATCTATTAGCGTACAGTTTTTTTATTTTAATCTATTATATCTTTCCAGATCAATTTAACCCAATGCCAAGAGGTGTATTAATTATTGATTTTATTTTATCATTTTTATTTATAGGATTTTTACGAATTTCAAAAAGACTTTTTACTGAAGGTAGAAGTGACAATACTCTTAAAAGAACACTATTAATTGGAGTTTCACCATATGCTCAAACACTTATTAAAAGTAAAAATGATTTTTACATAAGTGCCATAGTAGATAATAGTGATATGACAGTCAATAGTTATTTTTCTAATTTTAAAGTGCAAAATCTAAATAATTTAGAAAATATAATAAAAAGTGAAAAAATAGAAGCAATTATTATCACTAAAGATTTAAATAAAGAGGAGCTTAACTCTTTGTATGAAAGATTAAATCAATTAAACATTTATGATATAAAAATAGTAACATTAAGTAAAAAAGAGATCTCTTTAAAAGATATAACAGTTGAAGATCTATTAGCAAGATATCCAAAAGACTTAGATAAAGATATTGTTAAAGATTTTGTAAAAAATAAGAAAGTTTTAATAACAGGTGCAGGGGGAACAATTGGTTCTGGGATATCAAAGCAATGTGTAACTTATGGTGCAAAACAGATAATATTAGTTGATAATAGTGAATTTAATTTATATCAAATAACAGAAGAACTTGAGAATTATAATATAAAATCTGTAATGCAAAATGTAACAGATAAAATAAAATTAGATATGACTTTTTTAAATTATAAGCCAGATATAGTAATTCACGCAGCAGCATATAAACATGTACCTTTATGTGAAGAGAATATACAAGAGGCAATTGAAAATAATATAATAGGAACAAAAAATTGTATAGATTTATCAATAAAATATGATGTAGAGAAGTTTGTTTTAATATCAACAGATAAAGCAGTAAATCCTACAAATATAATGGGTACTACAAAAAGAATATGTGAGATATATGCTTCAAATGTATATAATAAAAATACAAAGATAGTAACTGTACGATTTGGAAATGTTTTAGGAAGTAGTGGTAGTGTGATACCAAAATTCAAAAAACAGTTAGAGCAAAATCAAAATATTACAGTAACTCATCCTGATATTACAAGATACTTTATGCTTATTAGTGAAGCTTGTGAATTGGTTCTTCAAGCCGCTTCCTTAGGAAAAGCACAAGAGATATTTATTTTAAATATGGGGCAACCTATAAAGATTTTAGACTTAGCTTTAAAAATGATACACTTAAGCGGTAAAGAGAATACAAAAATTGAATTTATTGGTCTAAGACCAGGTGAAAAGTTATATGAGGAATTATTAATAAACGACAGTGATATCTCTACCCAATATGAGTCAATAACAATAGCAAAAACTAAAAAATTTAATATCGAAAAATTAAATAAGGATATAGAAGAGTTATTATTATCAAAGAATAAATTAGGAAAATTAAAAGATATTGTTCCTGAATTTAATCATCAGTTAAATAGATAAATAATCTATTGATATAAGATGAAGTGTGATAAAATAAAAAATGGATAAGAAACTTTATAATAATAAATATGTTGTAATTATATTGCAAAGTTTGACAATGGTTATGATACTCTTTGCAAAAATAGATTTAGTATTAAATTTAATGTTAGCATTTGGTTATTTTATGTTATTTAGACAAGAAAGATGGCATAAGCATTTGTATATCATGTTCATAATGATAGCAATACTATTAGTAAGCAGTAGATACATAAATCAATAAATATAAATAAAATTAAGGATAAAAAATGACAATAACAAAAAGAGTTACATTTATGGCAAAAGAGGGCTGTGAAGATAAAATGAAAGAGCTTTTAATAGCTATGGTAGAACCATCAAAAAAAGAGGATGGTTGTATTTTTTATGATATTTTTCAATATGAGAATAATAGAAGAAAGTTTTCAGCAGTAGAATCTTGGAGAGATGAAAAGGCTTTAGATGGACACAAAGCAAGTGAACATTATGCTGTATATAAATCTAGTTATGAACCATACTGTGAGCATAAATATACAGATGAATTAGAGATTTTAGGTTAAAAGATGAAAAATTTATGGGATGAAAATGAAGCTAAAAATTATCAATCAGATTTAGATTTAAGAGTATATACATCAAATCTCTTAGGTAGAAGTGATGAACTTGTACTTCATGGTGGGGGAAACACCTCTGTAAAGTCTAAAGTTGATGGCAAAGATATACTTTTTGTAAAAGGTAGTGGTTGGGATTTGGTATCTATAAAAGCTGCTGGATTTTCTGGCGTAGAATTAGTATTTCTACAAGATATGGCTAAACTTGAAACTATGACAGATAGTGAGATGGTATCAGCTCAAAAAGAAGCAATGATAGACAAATCAGCACCAAATCCATCAGTTGAAGCTATCCTTCATGCTATTATCCCTTTTAAATATGTAGATCATACCCATGCAGATGCAGTTGTAACTATTTCAAACAGTGCTAATTCAATAGAAAATATCAAAAAACTCTATCCAAATTTTTTAGTAGTTCCATATGTGATGCCTGGATTTATATTAGCTAGAACAATATATCTTATGATTCAAGAAGTAAATTGGAACACTTGTGAGGGTATAATACTTCATAATCATGGAATTTTTACTTTTGATGATGATGCTAAAAAATCTTACGATAAGATGATAGATGCAGTTAGTATGGCTGAAAATTTCCTAGAACAAAATGCCAAAGTTAAACTAGAACAATATATACCAGATACCTCTTTTGATGTAGAAAAACTACAAGAGATAATGTCAAAAGAGAAGGGATATGATATAACAATAAAAGTAGATCAAACACCTTTAGCTTTAAACTATGTAAGAGAAGATGAATTGGAGATATTTGCCACAAGAGGAGTGCTTACTCCAGAACATATCATAAGGACAAAAAGAGCACCATTAATATTGAATAAAGATGACAATATCCAAGAGGCGATAAATACCTACAAAGAAAATTATGTAAAATATTTTGAGCAGTTTAAAACAGATGAGATATGTTTAAACAGTGCACCAAATTGGGCTGTAATTAAAGATTATGGGGTAGTTTGTTTTGGTAAAGATATAAAAGAGGTAAATATTATAAATGATATTGTTTCACACACTATGATGGCTGTTTTAAGAGCAGATAAAATGGGTGGATATGAAAGTATAAGTTTACAAGATAGTTTTGATATGGAGTATTGGGAACTAGAACAAGCTAAATTAAAAAAATAGTTAATACTAAATAAGTAGGAAAATATTATGAAATACTTAATGGCAATAGACGCAGGAACTGGAAGTATAAGAGCTATTATATTTAATACATTAGGGGTACAAATAGGTGTATCACAAAAAGAGTGGATACATTTAGAGGAAAAAAATATACCAAATAGTATGAGCTTTGATTTCAAAAAAAATTGGAAACTAACTGTTAAGTGTATAAAAGAGGTGATTAAAAAAACAAAAATAAATCCAGATGATATTTTATCTATTAGTGCAACAAGTATGAGAGAGGGAATTGTATTATATGATAAAAACGGCGATGAGCTTTGGGCAGTTGCTAATGTAGATGCACGAGCTTCGTTGGAAGTAAAATATCTAAAAGAGAATCTTAAAGGGATTGAAAAGAAGTTTTATAACACTTCAGGTCAAACATTCGCTTTAGGGGCACTTCCACGATTACTTTGGTTAAAAAATAATAAAAAAGAGATATATGAAAAAGTATCTACTATATCTATGATTGGTGATTGGATATTGGCAAAGTTAAGTAATATAATCGCAACTGATCCTAGCAATGCTGGAACAACAGGTGTTTTTAGTCTTAAAAAAAGGGCTTGGGATGCTAGTATGGCAAAAAAAATTGGACTAAAGAGTAATATCTTTTGTCCATGTTATGAAACAGGTACAATAATAGGAAATGTAACAAAGGAGGTATCAAACAAAATAGGACTTAGCACAAAAACAAAGATTGTAACAGGTGGTGGAGATGTACAACTTGGAAGTGCAGGTTTGGGTTTAGTAAATCTTGGTCAAGCTGCTATTTTAGGTGGTTCATTTTGGCAACAAATTGTAAATATATCAAATCTTACTAAGCCACCAAAAGATATGAGTATTAGAGTAAATCCACATGTTATAGAAAATCAATCTCAAGCAGAAGGTATAACTTTTTTTAGTGGTTTGGTAATGAGATGGTTTAGGGATGTATTTTGCCAGCAAGAGATAAGTAAAGCAAAAAAACTAGGAATAGATGTATATAATTTACTTGAACAAAAAGCAAAAAAAGTGCCAGTTGGTTCAAATGGTGTTATCCCTATATTTAGTGATAGTATGAACTATGGTAAATGGTATCATGCCTCACCAAGTTTTTTAAATCTAAATATCAATCCTGAAATTTGTAATATAGCAACTATGTTTAGAAGTTTACAAGAAAATGCTTGTATAGTTTCAAATATAAATCTAAAAAAGATAGAGAAGTTTACAAATATAAAAACCAAAGAGATAGTATTCGCAAGTGGGGCTAGTAATGGTGAACTATGGTGTCAGATCTTAGCAGATGTCACAAACTGTAAAGTTAAAGTTCCAGTAGTTAAAGAAGCAACGGCACTAGGAGCAGCTATGAGTGCTGCTGTTGGTGTTGGGTTGTTTGATAATTTAGTTGATGCATCAAATAGTTTTGTAAAGTGGGAAAAAGAGTATATTCCAAATAAAAAGAATCATAAAAAATATAAAAAAATAGAAAATAACTGGGCAAAAGCATATAAAGTTCAATTAAAATTAGTAGATGAAAATATAACAACATCTATGTGGAAAGCACCAGGGTTATAATAAAAAAGCAAAGTGGAGTAAAGATGAATAAAAGTTTAGGCACAAATCTAATTGCAGGTTTAATAGTAATAGTTGGATTTATAACACAAAACAATATAATTTTAACAGTTGGATTGTTTGCCTTAAGTGGAGCAGTTACAAATTGGTTAGCTATACATATGCTATTTGAAAAAGTTCCATTTCTTTATGGAAGTGGGGTGGTTGAAAATAGATTTGAACAATTTAAAATTTCAATCCATTCTCTTATTATGGAGCAGTTTTTCACAAAAGAAAATCTTGAAAAGTTTTTCAAAAGTGAATTTAGTGATGATAAGCATATAGACTTAACTAAAGTTATAGAAAAAACAGATTTTAAAATTGCATTTGAAAGTTTAAAAGATGCAGTGATGGAGTCTAGCTTTGGTGGTATGTTGGGTATGTTTGGAGGAGTTAAAGCACTTGAACCTTTAGAAGAACCTTTTACAAAAAAGATGAAAGCATCTATTTCAAAAATAGTACATACTCAAAGTTTTCAAAATACTTTAAAAGAGACATTAGGTAGTGGTGACCTCACATCTGATATATATGATAAAATTGGTGGAGTAGTAGAGCAAAGACTAAACGAACTAAATCCAAAGATGGTAAAAGAGCTAGTTCAAGAGATGATAAAAGAACATTTAGGTTGGCTTGTAGTTTGGGGTGGAGTATTTGGTGGACTGATTGGATTGATAGGGTCATTGGTCTTATAGGCTTTATTTAAGGGCTTTTTCAATTAGAGTCCTTAAGTTTTACAACAAATTGTTTAAAAAGTGATGATTTTTGCAAATATTTGATAATTAACTAGCTAAATTAGATATTATAATACCCCATTTTAACACCTCTTTTGTATTAATAAATAAATCCAACTAACCACAACGGTAACTTATTTTTAAATCCAGTTTCTATGCCATCAGCAACTACATACGAATTTTCAACATCTTTAATTTGTTCAAAACCTTTATTCTTGCCACCAATTTCAAAGGTATATTTTTCATCTATTAAGAAATCACCTTTATCAACATAATATATAGAACTATTTATACTAACTTGTGATGCAAAAAAACTCTCTCTTAATGTTCCTATTTGAGGCTCTAAACAAAGTGATGAGAATAGTGTTGTATTAGCTAAATAAAGTTTATCTGGCTTTTGCATAGATTTAAATCTCTTACCCTCATATACTACATGTCTTAATAATTCTGCTTTATGAAGTAGTTCTATATACTTATATAAAGTAACTTTAGAAGTTCCTATTTTTTGTGCCAATTTTTCAATACTTAACTCTAGTGGATTAGATACACAAATACTTGTTAGCAGTTTTCGTAAGATGCTTATTTTATCTCCTGATATGTTATAGATAGAGCTTAAATCAGTATAAAGTATTGTATTAATTGTATCAAGTATCATTTGTGTATAGTTATCTTTGTTTTCAAAATAAAATGGATAAGCACCTATTTTTATATACTCTTCAAAGAGTTTAAGAACTTTTTCATCTTCTAACTCTTTTGTAATATCATTAGCTATATCAACATGATTTTCTAAAATATTCTCTAAGCTATAATTTGAAAAGTTTTTATTTAGTTTTAATTCTAAATACTCCTTAAACGATAAAATTGGTAGATGGTACATACCGTATCTCCTAGTAAAGCTAGGATTTGTTAGTTTAATAGCACTTGATCCTGAAAATAGAACTTTTACATCTAAAAAGTCATAGATACTTTTTAATTCTTGTTCAAAACTTGAAGCTTCGTGAACTTCATCTATTAAAATACATTTGCCACCGTAATTAACAAACTCTTGTACTAGTTCAAAAAGTGATACACCTGCTAGATGTGGATGATCACATGATATATAAAGAATTTCATCGCTTTTAAATTCTAAAGACTTAGCTACTTGTAGTAATAATGTTGTTTTTCCTACACCCCTTGAACCATAAACTCCACTAAATTTTGAATCACTTTCTAATAATTTATTGTATAAAAAACGATGATATCTTATACTGTTATTTTGAAGTTTGTTATTTGATAATTCAAAAAGATTGTTTAGTAAGTTTTTCATTTTATTTATCCTATGGTAAAGTTAATTAAACTATTGTATCATACTTTAGTTTAATTTGTATTTTAATAATTTATTCTATTGTATAGATAATTGTAAAATTAGCGATTATCTATGTAAATATAGTTGTTTTATTAGTAATAATTACCGTCTTTAATGCCGACCTTTAGTGGCTATACTGTATTTTAGTGCAACTGTTCGGAACAATCAAACAGCTGAATCTACTAATTAGATTTTACATTAAGAGTTAAGCTGCTTGATTGTTTCAGGAGAAATATTTAAAATAGTTTTATAAGTTGGTTTATCAGATACTTTCTTTCTTAATTCTTCAAGAGGTATATTAAGTATTTTGTAGTTTATTCCATATTCTTTAGCAAAAGCTTTGTATGCTATATTGAAATTATCTATAGAAACAACTTCAAAAGCATCATCATAAATAATCTGGACAGTATCTTGAGGTAAAATTATAGATTCTATATTTTTAGCTAGTAAGTCATGTGTAAGATTAGATGATGTATCTAAACAGTTTAAGTTCTGTATCTAAAAGTTCTATTGGCATATTAGTAAACTGCTCTACAATCTCAATATATCTTTCTATACCAACATTATCTATTATTTCCTTTTGTAGCTCTTTCATCATATTGCTATTTTGCTGTACATATGAAAAATCTACAAAATCTCTAACTGTAAGAATTTCTCTATATTTTATTTTTCTAGCAATTACCTCTTGTGGTGTTTGAACTTTTAAATTTATTTGGTCCAATACATCTATATAATCATATGGCTTACTTGTTATGGGTTCGCTATATAAAAAGTCTAATTTTAATCCAGCTTCATTACTTGACAATATAAATGTAATTGCTGATGGCGATGCTTCGATATTATGTTCATCAATACCTAAACTTTGTGCTATTAATAATTTGTTGTCTATTAGGTTTTGGATAAATAAAAAGTCTTCTGTAAAAATATCTATATCATAAGACATTCTATGTTGATAGTACGCAACAGATAGTAAAGTTCCACCACCAAAAGAATATTCACTAGCTTTATAATCTTCACATATTTGCAAAGCAATATCTAGTAACTGCTTCTGGTCTTTAAAATTATATTTTTGCTTCATGAAGCTCTTAAAGAATTATACTCTTGCCAAAAGTTATTTCGTAGTCTTAATCCTCTAATATTTGAGATTTTTAGCCAAATATCTTTCAAGTCATTATCTGACAGATTACTACTATCTATAAAGTATTGTATAGTAGCAATTGGTGTTTCATTAAAAACTCTTACATAATAAGGTATTTTAGTACTGTCAAATTCTTTTATAATTAATTTCAATTTTTTAGAGGTAAGATGATGTTTTTTTCCATAATTCCAATTGCAATAAGTAAGTATAGGATTGTTATCTAGTTCTGATTCAGCACTAACTCCATTTACAGAAGATATTGTTTTTGGTGTAACTTCAAATCTTCTTGTGTATTGTAACATCCTTTACTCCTTTCTAACTATTTTATTTGATTATACTAAAATTAATGCTTAAAAGCAATAATATAAATTAGAATCAGTAGTATACTTGGTCTACTGGTGCAACACATACTGCATATTATTTAATTAGATTAGCAATTATTATAAGCCATAATCTATAACCTCCATATCATCATCAATATTAAGATATTTCATTGTTGTATTAATCTCTGTATGATTTAAAAATCTTTTTGCATGTACAATACCAAGCTTTTTATATACATTAGTTGCCGCTGTTCTTCTCATAGTATAAACACTAACTCTATAAGCTAAATCAAAAGCTCCTATATTTTGATTAAAATGCCTATCAAATATCTTTCTTAGCTGTTCTGCATATTTTTGGTATCTAGAAGATCTATTTTTAAGTGCCTTTTTCTCTTCATCTGCTATTACTTTTTTATATAGTCGTATTCTTAGCTACATATTCCTCTCTAATAGTCCAGTTAAACATTGCTCTAAGATAGGTTATTGCTTTCTTTACTGTTCTAGGATTAAGTGGTGTACCTTGCCTTGAATTTGTTTTTTTAAGCTTATCAC
>JAYEMI010000039.1:0-2401 GCA_034718015.1 Campylobacterota bacterium
AAAGCTAACTTGATACCTTTTTGTTCCATAATATCTTCAGCTTTTACAGCCATATCTTCATCAAATGAGTTTGCTAAAATATGTCTTCCACCCACTATTGTCACCTCTTTACTAGCATCTTGAAGCTGTTCTGCAAGCTCAACTCCAATAAAACCTGTACCTATTACTACAACTTTTTGTTTATTTTCAAGATATCTTTTAAGTTTATCTACCTCTTCATATGATTTATGAATTGTAAATACATTTTCACACTCTAAAGAGTTTTGAAGATTTTGGTGTACAAAAGGGATAGAACCTGTAGCAAAAATAAGTTTATCAAATTCAAAAGTATTGCTTTTACCATTTATTATTTTATTTTCTACATCTACTTTGATAACCTTGTCAACTACCTTTTTAATATTAGGTATATCACCTCCACAAGGCATTGCATTTTTTCCAACATCTCCTAATATATTACCAAAAACATAAGGGATACCACAAGGTACTTGCCCTTTTTCAAACTCTTTTACTATAGTTATTTGTTTATCTGGGTAATTTTCACTTGCTGTTGCTGCAGCAACCAAACCAGCAGGTCCTGCACCTATTATTAAAATATCTGTTTTTAAATTTTCCATATATAATTCCTTTATAAAATTAAATGTGATAATATAGTTTTTCAATTACATTATAGTATCCAAAACCAAAATAAATGGTAATCAAAGTGTAATTACTATTTATTAATATACTAAAAACTTTCAAGGAAAACCGATATGAATCCAAATGCAGGTAAAAAAGCACCAACAGAAATACTAGAAAATATACCACAACTAGTAAGTAAATACTATACAACATACCCAAATATAGAAGATGAAACACAAATGATAAGTTTTGGTACTTCTGGTCATAGAGGTAGTAGCTTAAAGGGTAGCTTTAACGAAGCTCATATATTAGCAGTAACTCAAGCTGTTGTTGATTATAGAAAAGAGAATAATATAGATGGAACTCTTTTTATAGGTATGGATACACATGCTCTTTCAACTCCTGCACATACTACTGCACTTCAAGTATTAGCAGCAAATGATGTAGAGGTTTATTACTCTGCAAATTTTGAATATACCCCAACTCCTGTAATCTCACATGCTATTTTAAATCATAAAGGTAGTGATGGTATAGTAATAACACCGTCACACAATCCCCCTTGTGATGGTGGATTTAAATATAACGGTATTGATGGTGGACCTGCAGATGTTAATATCACTAATTGGATACAAAATAAAGCTAATGAGTATTTAGTAAATAATCTTGAGGGTGTTATATTTTTAGATTTTGATGAAGCTATTAATTGTGAACATATAAAAGAGTATGATTTTATCACACCTTATGTAAAAGATCTTAAAAATGTTATAGATATGGATATCATAAAACAATCAAATATTAAAATAGGTGCTGATTGTATGGGTGGAAGTGGTATGAGATATTATGATGCTATTGCTAAAGAGTATGATTTAAATATAGAAACTTTTAATGATAATGTTGATTTTACCTTTTCATTTATGCATTGTGATAAAGATGGAAAAATAAGAATGGATTGTTCATCTGCCTTTGCTATGGCTGGACTTATAGAGATGAAAGATAAGTTTGATATCTCTTTTGGAAACGATACAGATTTTGATAGGCACGGTATAGTTACAAAAAGCAAAGGTCTTTTAAATCCGAATCATTACTTAAGTGTAGCTATTGATTATCTATCAAAAAATAGAGAGTTTAATGATATGGGTATTGGTAAAACACTTGTAAGTAGCTCTATGATAGATAGAGTTGCAAACGATAATAATAAAGAGCTTTATGAAACACCTGTAGGATTTAAATGGTTTGTAAAGCCTTTAATTGATGGGGATATATTCTTTGGTGGTGAGGAGAGTGCTGGGGCTAGTTTTTTAAGATTTGATAAAAAGCCTTGGAGTACAGATAAAGATGGTATTATTTTAAATCTTTTAAGTGCTGAGATATTAGCTGTAACTAAAAAAGACCCAGGGGAATATTATGATACACTTATATCAAAACACGGTGAACCTATATATGCAAGGATAGATGCACCTGCAAGCTTCGAGCAAAAAACAAAACTAAAAAACTTAACTCCTGGAGATATAAAAACAAAGAGTTTAGCAGATGAACCTATAGAGTCTATTCTAACAGTTGCAAGTAATGGTGCAAAAATAGGGGGACTTAAAATAAATACTAAAAATGGATGGTGTGCATTAAGACCATCAGGAACTGAAGATGTATATAAAATATATGCTGAAAGTTTTATAGATAAAACGCATCTTCAAAAGATACAAAATGAAACCAAAGAGATTGTACAATTACTATTTATAAAGCCTTAGTATACAAATTATAAAATGAAAGAGTCGTTAAAAAATCA